>CAZBZJ010000008.1:12891-17288 GCA_964496355.1 uncultured Planctomycetia bacterium
GGGATTATAAAAAGCTTCTATACTGGAATGTCCGTTATCAAAGGCATAAATTGCCTTATTAACCGGACCACTTAATAATATACCAAATAAAAATAACGCTATAAAAACAATGATATTCTGTTTTCTTTTTAACTCTATCTTCATACAGAACCTCCTTTATGCCTTATTCAATTGGATCATATTCCTGGCTGTTTCCATAAATGCAAGCATCGTACTCTTCCGGCGCATAATCATAATCAACACTGAATATTGCATATAGACCGCTGTTATCCTGTTCCAGCCAATACCTATACACTTGCAAAGCACAACCCGTATCAAAGCCTTCAAATGCTATGTCGTACCTGTTCAGATAGACAACTCCGTTTGTTCTACGATGTTGTTGCGGGCTTCGCCTGACCAATCTTATATCGTTATTGCCTCCTACGCCGGAAAGGCGCAGATAAAAATCCTCTCCATGTGACCGCGCATATATCCACACACCGTCCACTTGCGGCCTTATAGAAGGAAGTGAATCAGGCGTTAATGAAGGTACGGGGAAAAATTCCAATGCAATACGTTTATCAATAGGTTGCCCGGCAAAAAGAGCATCCAGTTCAGCCGAGGTCAATTCATCATCAAGCCGTCTTACAATAAAA
This sequence comes from uncultured Planctomycetia bacterium, assembly GCA_964496355.1. GTDB lineage: Bacteria > Omnitrophota > Gorgyraeia > Duberdicusellales > Duberdicusellaceae > CAZBZJ01. Next base: position 13,527 of record CAZBZJ010000008.1, read on the forward strand.
CCACGTTCCACTACTTGATCCGGATCGTCAGGATTATAGTATCCTCTCTCAGGAGCCCATTTTACATCGTCTCCCCACGTAGTTGTATCAGACATCACATGATAGCGTAATAGGTCTTTCTTATGAAGCGGAGCATTTACAAAGCCTCTATCTTTATGATCATAAGAATACTGGAACAGAGGACTCATCCCACCCTGGGCATTTACATATAAAAGGTCGCCATCCAACGAACTCCCATCGTCCGGTTCTTCTTCGTCAAAAATAAAAACTCCCCTAGAATATTCATTATGTGCAAAACAATGTACAGCTTCATGCCATAAAAGGTGATCCCGAGTTCGAAAGGTACGGAATTGATATGCAGAATTCCAGGGTAGATTTAACCGCATAGTTTTTTCATTATGTTTAATTCGTACACAATAGGGCGCCATTAGAGAAACTTGGCCGTGAATAGTATTAAACACAAAAGGATTATCTCCTCCCCAAACACCATCATCATCGCCTATAACTGCATTTATAGACCACACAGAATTAAAAATACCGTTATCCAAATTCTGATTGTACAGATCCGCAGCTGCTACCTGCGCCCAGTCCGGGCCGTCAGCCTCGTGGTCAAGGAAATCATAAACGTCGATTTGGTCTCGAGCTTGTGCTATTTTTAAACGTATAATGTTGTCATAACGTTTGCTGGTTAAACCAGCGCCTTCAAAACCAGTTATACCAGCTATTACAAATTCACCCGGGTCGCCCCCTCTAAATTTTTCATCCAGCAGAGGCGTACCGTGAGGATTTCTTATCTCTACATTCTCCCTGTATAACTGTATATTATCTCTACTCAACTCTATAGGTACCTTATCAATAATTTTGTTCAGGGCTTCATCATCCCTAACGGCAAGATTCAGATTGGAAACAGAAGTTTGCGTATTCCATGTTACCACGGCTATCACACAATAGGGATTATCCTTTGTGAGCATTATATCTTCTAACTTCAAAGCCTCACCTTGGAGAAATTCCGGATGACCCGATACAGGATTTCCGGTTTGAGGGTCATCAATAAAAAAAGGGATATCATTGGGTAAATCGCTTGACATAGCCCCATTAGAAACAATAACATCATTTAAAGCCTGCTCTAAACTATCCACATCTTCCGGCCATAATACTTTGAAAAAACTCTCGATAGTTTTGTTGGTTGCATCTCCACCATGATCTTTAATATGCTCCAATCCGCTAAGCGTAAAACCCTGGGCGCTTAAATTATAAAGTTGATACCTTACAATACCCGGAGAGTCTACAATAGCAATTCTGTCCGTCAAATTAGAGAAATTAAAAGTTCTAGATCCTGGGCCGGTGTAGAATTTACGCAGGCCGACAAAAGGAGAATCCTTAGTAAGATAGGTTACAATAACAAAATCAACCTGGGGATAATTAGCGTCATAATCCTGAAATATTATTGCATCTTCTGGATTGTAAAACACCTCTATACTGGAATGTCCGTTATCAAAGGCATAAATTGCCTTATCAACAGGCTCGCTTAATAATAGAGATAGTGCAAATAAAATAATGAAAATTCCGCTCGGCAATACTCTTGCAGATTTCTGGATAGGATTTTTAAATAACTCAGCGGACATTCTTTCCCTAATTATTCCTTACTTCTTATATAAATGTAAGCTGGAATTGACTAAATGAAAACAAAAATGGCGTGTCTATCTTTCCGAGATTTTTTGAATTATTTCGGAAAATAAGGAAAAATATACTAAAATCAATGTAAAATTCACATCAAGTATAACATAGCTAAAAACACAATGTCAAGTAAGCGCTTACATTTTTTGTAAAAAAATCATAAGTAGTTATAATGCAACATCATAGGAATAGTAATAACGTAGAAAAAAACGCTCTTTTTATCTATTCTGACGGAATTACTTCTAAAAGCATATATTTTTGATTATCAAAAAGATACCGAAAATGCTCAAAGCTGGCAGGGTAATAGATGAACTTGTAGATAAGCATCTGCTCTCTATTAGGCAAGGATTTAAAATATAGGTCATCTTCAGGATGGCTAAGGTTTGCATATCCAGCATAAACCGGAGTTTTATTAAACGGCACTAAAATATGCGTTACTCCGTATTTGACACAAAATTTAAGCAAATCTTTCTCGGTTTTTCCGGGTAAACAATAGATTTTGCTTAATTCCATTATACGATCCACAATCCGGCGGGATTCAATCAATCCATCGGTAATAGTAGGACGGTTACAATATGCCTGGATAACATATCCATCAGGCCAATGAGATAGAATCACCGCATTTTCAGAAGTCTGCTCATTAATAATTTCAGTCATTTGCTTTAATTCGGGCGTCATTTTTAGATAAGTATAGCTGTTAATAACTGTCTGCTTAGAGGCAAGCGCCGTTTGAACTAATACTACCATTACCATGCCTAGCAACAAATACCTTTCTATTTTTTTCTTGCTGTCAAAGATAAATTTTAAGCTTTCCCCTATTGTAAGCGCCACCAGCGGAGCGGTTATTATCCGTATCCTCAAAAAGAGAAGATTAAAAAGCAGGAAAAAAACTAAAAAAATAAATAAAATATCCCGGCGCGGATTTTCCTGTCGTATATTCTGAAAATACCGAAAAATAAAAAATACCGCAAATATAGCAGATATCGAAAATAAAGCATGGTCAGAAATATTCTTTAGATTAACCCCTATCAGTTCTTTATTATAATAAAGTAACCGGGTATATTCTGACATCTCCTCAATGAAGCCGAATCTATAAAAAATCAGCTCGATAACAGCTTTGAGATAAGCCGACACATTCAAGAAATGGCTTTTACCGGCAAAATGCGGCATAAACCTCGAGAAGATAATTACCACAATCAAACTTCCGGCAAGCATACACCAGTTAAATGATATTTTTCTGTATCTTAGCAATAAATATAAAAGAACAACTGTATATGCTATCAAGAAAAATATTGCACCCCGCCATATATACAAACCGCCTATAGTCGATACAGTTGAAAGCGCGGCATACCAAAATGCCTTCTGCCGGTTTGCAGAACCAACAGTTTTTATAAAGAATAATAAACCTAAAAATAATATTCCAATAGCTGCGACTTCATATCGATACCAGAAAGCAAAAGTCCGATAGAGATACCCGGGCAAAAGCGCACCTAAAAGAGCCGAAACAAAAGCTATATATTTCTTTCTGTATATTTCGTAAGCAATAAAATATAAAGGTATAAATATTAACGAACCCATAACAGAACAAAAAAGGAATATTGACCACAAAAGCCCCTTATCTATAAATTGATTTATGAATTTATGAAAATAAGCGCAGATATAATACATACCTACGGGCAGGAATTGGCGTGTTTTTCTGCCTTCGGGATGAGTGCTAAGATAATCTACTTCGGAAAGAGAGCCGGTTACGACTATTTCTTTGGTAAGACGGTAATGATAGGCTCTATCAAGCTTAAGGTCTACTTCATTGCCTATAACCGGCAGCATACGCAGGTAAACTAAACTTGATAAAGCCAATATAAATATAAGGCAGAGAGAGATTTTTCTCATATAGCATTATATCACAATTACCGTTTAGAACCCCCTGCGGCGTTCGGTAAGGCCATAGGGAAGCCGGTCATAGGGGTCAACTTTTGACCTCATTTTAATTTCAGCCTGTTTTTGATTGCTTCTAAAACATCCTCAACTTCAATTCTATCCATACACTGGCCAAAATCATGTTTTCGGTTATTTTCACAACATGAT
>CAZBZJ010000009.1:0-17094 GCA_964496355.1 uncultured Planctomycetia bacterium
ATTATCCCATTTCTGCACGAATAATACGCTTGTCTTTGTACCCGTATGCGGTTTGAATGTGTTGCCATGTAATCCAATAACTGCGAGTATTCTGGCCCTGTTGGATATAAATTCTCGGATATCTTTATCCGAAGAATTGTTGAATCGTCCCTGAGGCAAGACAATCGCCATACGTCCGCCGGGCTTGATAAAATCGAGATTACGCTCAATAAACAATATATCCCTGCCGACCTTCGATTTTGGCTTATTCTTATTATTGTAGCCCAGTTCGTATTTATGAATTATACGAGACTCTTTTATATCTCCTGCAAAAGGCGGATTAGCCATCAGTATATCGAACTTGAATTCTTTATTTTGACCTCTGTCTTTTTTCATGCTTTCCAAGCGTTCGTAACCTCTACCATAAGTAGAATACCAGCTTCGATTCTGCAAAGTCTCGTTCCAACGTTCATAATCGAGCGTGTTCATATGGAGGACGTTCGTTTCGCCGTCACCGGCAATCAAATTAAGTGTACGGGCGACACGGACAACCTTTTCATCGAAATCAATACCGAACACCTTCAAAACATCTTCTTTTTCTTCCTGTGATATCTCTTTGTTCTCAAATAGATGGCCGGTAAGCCAGAATATCGTATGCACGGTAAATCCGCATGAACCGGAAGCGGTATCGATTATATATTCGCCCTTTTTGGGGTTTAACATCTTGACGCACATATCGATTACGTGCCGGGGTGTGAAATATTGTCCCTTTTCACCCTTGGAAGATTTACTGACCAGATATTCGAAAGCTTCATCGATAACCTGCAAGTTAGAGTTAAAAAGCTTCACGTCTTGCAGACTCGAAACGCATATAGAAAGATGTGACGGTGAAAGATCTATCCTGCTTTCATCCGGGAAAACTCCGGGCCATTTCTTTTTAGCTTCGTCGAAAAGTTTCTGGATTTTCTTTTTCAGATCGCCTTCGGACTGGCCCGTATTTCTGAACTCCAACACCCTGAAGGATGAATCATCCACTTCTTGGATAGCTTCCTTAACCTCGTCGAATGAATTTTCACGTGCCTTCCCATAAGAAACAGCCGGTTCGGCAACCATGGGAAGATGTTTATCTTTCAGGAAATAATTGATGATAACTCTATCCTGCTGGCTTTTATGCTCATCGTACAGTTTGGTAAAAATCAACTTAAAAACTTCTTCGAAGACATCGACACCGGCATTGGCGAGAACTTCATCCTCCATTTCGGTAATGATAGTTTTAAGCGATTTACCTTCACTCGGAATCTTATCTTTGACGATAAGATCTTTCAAGGTAAACCGTTCCTTCAAAATATCGGCAAGGGTCTGAGTACTATTAGGGATATCGGTAATGTCCTCGAAATAATTAGGATCTTTGCGGTTATAATGAGAAATCTGTCCGCCATTCGTCCATACACCGATAGGAGCGCCCGTAGCGTTACAATAACTTTTGAGCTGTTCCTTACCATCCTTAAGTTTTGGCTTTTTAAGCTCTACGATAATGTATTCGATGGTCGGGCGATCTTTATCGAACACCACTATATCAGCCGATTTTGTCTGCCTGCCGAATTGGACAGGGTGCTCGAATTTAATCCGCTGTTTTGGATAACTATAATCCTTAATCAATTTGGAAGCGTAAAGCTGACGAACGGTTTCTTCCGGTTTCAACTGGATGTCTTTTTCACGGATTAAACACTCGATATAGGACTTATTATTTTTGACGATGATCTTTTTCTCGAGAGCCGTCACTTCATCTGGAGTAAAAATCGAAAGGTTATAATTGGAATCCTTTAATACGGAAAGCAATAAGTTCTTTTTATCATCTTTTGACATATATACCCCGCTCCTTTAAAAATTTCTCTAAATGATACTGCTGGATTTTATTCGGTTTTGTTTTTCCGTTAAGCCACCGGCTGACAGTGGAGAAATTAACACCGATCTCTTCCGCGAGCTTTGTTTGTGTAATCCTGTTTTCCAGCCGGTAAAGTTCGAGCTGTTTTAATAAATCACTCATGGTAGGTCACCTCTTACTCCTTTTGTTTTGCACGCCTTGCATTGTATTGCAAAAGAATTGATAAGTCAATGGAATTATTTCCGAGCCGTTAGAAGCGTTTGTTTACTGAAATTCACCTCTGACATCGTTTTTTAAAGTCAAAATCACTGACAACCTGCGCCTCGGCTGACCCTCGACAAATCCCCGCCGTAAGGACCCAGTAACGCTAAGCTTGAAGCCTATGACAAGGAAATCGGGAAGCACCAGAAAAAACTGGCTAAGACTAAAAAAGAAGCCGAAAAGCTCATGAACCTTGTTATCGATAAAGTAATCCCTGAAGGGGCCACTTATAACGAAAAAATGAACGCCTATGAAAAGGAAATAGCTGTACTGGAAGACAGCCTCTCCAAGCTGGAGGCCCGAAGACGAGCTGCAAGTATGTCTGTTCACTCCGGCGAATACTTATATTCAAACCTGCGCTTTGCCATGCAATACCTCGACGAAGCGCCGCCAGAGGCCCAGAAAGCCCTCCTCAGGGCCCTTATAAAAGCTATCGAGGTCTATGATGACCACATAATAATGAGAATATATGTAAGTGAACCTGCCGAGGAAATGGCCTGCCATATAGACCCCCTAAAGCAAGAAACCCCGCCCGGTACCGATAACAGTACAGAACAGGGTTCTCCTGAGCGTCAACAATGGCGGAGAGGGTGGGATTCGAACCCACGGATCCCGTAATTGGGATCAACTCCTTAGCAGGGAGCTCCTTTCAGCCACTCAGGCACCTCTCCATTGTTCATCTGTCTACATAAAAAAATTGGGCTTCGAAATCCCGCCAAAGGCGGGATGAAAAGTCTTATTCATCTATCTGAACCCGTAACCTGCCATATAACCGGCTAAAGAACCAAGTGAAAATATACCAAGAATAAATAGCAGGCTTATACAAAAAGTTATTGCGAAAATAACTACTACAAACTTAAGGGCGGATTTTCCACCTTCGGTATCAGATAAGACTATTCCTCTGTTTATTCCCTTTGCCAAAGAATACGCATCATATATATTAAAAATATGGAAACCTAATAAAGCAACAGGTATAAATATTCCCTGGACATACATAGCCCAATTAAAAAATTTTGCAAGAAAGACACTTAAAAACATTATGAGATAAGGAGCAATAAAGAAAAGAAAACCCCTTCCTAAAAAACCGCTATATGCCTGGCCACATCCTACCATAAAAAGACTCAATAAACCAGATACTACAGGATCTAATATATGGCTGGCTTCCGGCCCGTAAGAACTCACGCTATTCTGTATTCCATACGTCTTATTTCCAAACCGGGGAACTATTCGCCCACCGCATTCTTTACATATCTGTACATCTTCAGAACCTACTTTCCTCACCTTAATACATTCGTCACAAAAAGATTTATGGCATATTTCACAAACCCACTTAGCTTTCCTGTCAGAATGGTTTTTACAGTAATCCGGAGACTGCACCGGGCCGGACTGACCCTGTTTTAACACAGCCGAACAAACATGACAATATACGGCATCCTCTTTATTTTCATAACCACAATTAGGACATTTCATTATTCCTCCTGGCATAATCAACAGGTATGTACTCGATTATACCTGACTCCTTCGACTTAGCTCAAAGGGAGGAAGCCCTGAGTATAATCGAAGTGCTGATTACAGTAATTATTTAAAACCCTGCCTGCCGGCAGGCGGGGTTTACAGAGATTAATTCACCAGGTTATCCGGATACTTCCGGAATGAAAAGTTGGTCCCATACGGATTTAGCCAAACCTATACCGAGGGTAAGACCTTCTTTACCTACCGTAACTACCGAAAAATCCTGAGCATATAATTTTAGATTAAACGATAAAAAGAATATATTTATTATCACCACAATAAATATTATAAAAAGATAATCGATAATCTTCCTTAACTCATCTACTTTTAAAATTTTAGTAACCATTACAATATGCATAGTAAACAAGAATCCGGAAAGAAAGAAAAATACCGGATACAAATTATCAAACTTGAATATCTTACAGAATAACACAAAAAAACCAATTATTACAATAATCCAGAAAGGAATTAGATAATAGGCCATTTTGAATAAAGGCGAGAAGAAACCGAAGATAATCTTTATAAATTTTTGAGTATTTTTATAGAACTTTACCGGTTCAGCTAAAAATATGTGAAAAAGCAAATATCCCGCTACACCCCAATAAAACGCGGTTTTAAATAGGCCTTCTAATTTTGTAATCTCCGAGATCAATCCCAGGATAAACCCTATAATAACCGGTAAAACTATTAAAACACAAATTAACTTTATAATTTGTATGGATTTATTCTGGCTTGATAGTCTGTGATTCATGCATATATCTCCTTAAAACTTTGGGTATAGTAACCGTACCGTCGGGATTTTGATAATTTTCTATAATAGCAATGACTGTTCTGGCTAAAGCAACGCCTGAGCCATTGAGTGTATGTAAATATTTAGTCTGTGGTCTGTGGTCTGTGGTCTGTGGTCTGTATTTAATGTTGGCGCGCCTGGCTTGAAAATCTTCAAAATTCGAACAGCTGGATACCTCTAACCATTTATCTACTCCGGGGGCATAGGCTTCAATATCATAACATTTAGACGCCGCAAAACTTAAATCAGCGCTAGCTAACATTACTACTCTGTAAGGCAACTCTAACAATTGCAGAACCTGTTCTGCGTTTTTTACTAAAAGCTCGAGCTCTTTATAAGAATCTCCGGGTTCGACAAATTTGACTAACTCTACTTTGTTAAACTGATGTACGCGCATAAGCCCTTTAGTATCTTTACCATAGGAACCGGCTTCTCTGCGAAAACAGGCTGTGTAGGCTGTGTAGTAAAGAGGTAATTTATCTTCATCTAAGGTGTCGTTTCTGTGTATATTAGTAACCGGAACCTCGGCTGTAGGGATAAGGAACAAATCTTCTGCCTCTATCCGGTACATATCATCTTCTAACTTAGGTAGTTGCCCGGTACCGGTCATAGAATCGCGGTTGACTAAAAAAGGCGGAAAAATCTCTTTGTAGCCGTGTTTCTGCGTGTGTAAATCCAGCATGAAGTTTAACAAAGCCCTCTCCAATAAAGCTCCCTGTCCTTTAAATAAAGAAAAGTTAGAACCGGATATCTTAGAAGCAGATGGAAAATCTATGATATCTAAAGACCTAGCAATATCTGTATGGGGAAGAGGTTTAAAATCAAATTGCCGGGCCTTACCCCATTCCCGGATAGTCTTATTACATGATATATCCCCTGCGGGAACCGAATCATGGGGGATATTAGGAATTTGAAGAATCTGTTCAGAAAACTTATCTTTAATATGTTTAAAGTCAGATTCTAATTGCGATATCTTGCCGGAAATATCTTTAGTCTGGTTGATCTTTTCTTTAGGGTCTTTTTTTGCCTTGAGTAATGCCGAAATCTCATCGTTGATACTATTCTGTTCAGCACGTAGAGACTCTATCTGAGTCAACATCTGGCGGCGGCGTTCGTCTAAATCTAAAAACTTATCCAGATCAAAAGATTCGGCCTTGTTTTCTATAGCCTTTCTCACCAGATCTTTATTCTGCCTGATAAATTTTATATCTAACATAACTGTGGTAATCTTCCCACCGCGTAGGTGGGATACTAAACTAAGAAAAGTAAATGGGCCGCGCAGGATTTGAACCTGCAACCCACGGATTAAGAGTCCGTTGCTCTGCCAGTTGAGCCAGCGGCCCGTTTTAGTTCATAGTTCTTGGTTCTTAGTAATCGACTCATTTAGAAGAATAATTATATCATATTATAACCATATAGGTAAGGGTTTTTGGACAAGAAACATCCCCGGGATGACTCTCCATATTCGCTCATGCGAACTACGGCGGGTCCGCCTAAATTAAATTTATTAAGGCGGAGAAGAACACCCCCGGCAGGACTCGAACCTGCAACACCTTGGTTCGAAGCCAAGTACTCTATCCGGTTGAGCTACGGGGGCTGTTCAGACTACAGGCCACAGACCCGGCATTCTATAACAATATCTTAATAGCTATAAAGTGAAAAGTCTAAAGTCTAAGGTCTAAGGTCTAAAGTCTAAAGTCTGATTCAAATTAAACTCCGATTATAGGTATATGGGCTTTATCTGCCAATGCTAAAACGCGGGGTTTGTCGAGAATAAGGGTTTTATCTTTTTCTAACACCAAAGCCTTAGCTTTGAATTTTTTAAGCAGCTTTATGGTTTTTAATCCTATAACCGGAATATCAAACCGTAAATCCTGGTCTTTCCTGGCTAACTTTATAACAATCAAACCTTCTTTGCCTATCCTAAAAGCACGCTTAATAGTATTATCGGTGCCCTCTAAAGCTTCTACCGCTACAATAGCCCTGTCTTTACATACCACCGTCTGTCCGATATCTAAATCAACTATTTTTCTAATAATACCGGTATAATAGGTTAACTCTTCTTTAAAAGGACCTGGCACATAACAATTGTTATTTATCCCGGAACCGGCCAAATAATCTTCCATAAAAGTTACCGAATCGATAAACGTCAGGCCGTGGCCCTGAATTGTGTTTATAATCTCCGTGAATATAGAATGGGGCCGGAAATCCGGGCTAGACTCAACTACTTTATTCATCAGAGCGTCCCACCGGTTTCTGCTGCCGAAAATCCTGTAAGGAGATATCTGGCCTGCCATAACCAGGGTAGTAACCTTTTCAGCCAAAAAAATATCAATGAGCCTTTTTAAATTACCTATATTTACCCAATAGGCTTTATCTACCAACTTAGAAATTTTTTTGCTAGTTTCGCCTTTAACTGCAACCGCTATTATCTGTAAATCAGGGTTCTTTAACCTGGCCTGTCGACAGAAAAGCAACGGAAACTGTCGGTTTCCAGCTATGAGGCCTAATCTTTTCATTTGGAAATTCCTCGAGAAGAAGTTTTTATGAATTCGAGAAGAAGTTTTATTTCCGGCATATTACCAAATTTTTCTTCCGCTTTCCGGCAAGCAACACCCAAATTATGTTTTTGGAAAAATAAAATTTTGAATGCCTGTTTTAACGAGCGGAGGATTTCCGAAGATATTTTGTTCCGTTTCAAACCTATAAGGTTAACTCCCTTTATCTGAACCGGATGTCCATCAGCCATTGCAAAAGGAGGCACATCTTGTACTACTTTTGAACAGCCGCCGACAATAGATAACCGGCCTAACCTGCAAAATTGATGTACAGCTACTAAACCGCCTATAACTACATTATCAGCAAGCTCGACGTGCCCGGCTAAAGTAGCGGCATTGGCTAACACACAATAATTGCCGATATTACAATCATGAGCAATATGCGAATATGCCATAATAAGGTTATTATTACCAATAATCGTCTTTGACTCTTCGTCTGTGCCGGGATTAGCCGTAACAAATTCCCGAATAACGTTCGAATCGCCAATCTGCAGATATGATTTTTCGCCGGAATATTTTAGGTCTTGTGGTTGACTCCCTAATACGGCCCCTTTAAAAACTTGGCAATTTTTGCCTATAGATGTAAAGCCGGTTATAAGAACATGAGGCCCTATCTTGGTGTTAGCGCCAATCTCTACATTATCTTCGATTATTGAAAAAGGGCCGACTTCAACTCCCGAGGAAAGTTGGGCTTTATCTGAAACGATACTTTGAGGATGGATTTTAACAGACACACTTAATTTTCTTGTTAGGTTTACCGATCGACTAAAGCAAACATTAAATCTGCTTCTGCAACGACTTTATTATCGACCATGGTTTTTGTGTGAACTCGACCGGTCTTCTTTTTTACTTTTCCGGCTACGACTTCGATTATTAACTGGTCGCCGGGTTCGACCACCTTACGGAATTTTATCCTGTCAGCAGCCATAAAATATGCCAATTTTCCCCGGTTCTCCACAGGTGACAGCATTAATACTCCGCCTACTTGAGCCATAGCCTCGATTATCAAAACACCCGGCATAATCGGCCGGCCGGGAAAATGGCCTTGAAAGAAATAGTCGTTTATAGTAACGTTCTTTATACCAACGCATCTTTTACCTTTATCTAGATAGACTACCCGGTCTACTAAAAGAAACGGATACCGATGCGGAAGTATCTTCATAATATCTTCGGCATGCAAACTGCTCTGATCAGGGATAAACTCTGAAACAGCACCTACTGCCGGAGACATAACTTTTTCCTTATACTGGCGTAACTTTCGAAGTAGACTTATATTTGCATGATGGCCGCTTCGACAAGCTATAATGTGGCCATGGATAGGGCCGGCTAGATATAAATCACCCAATAAATCCAGTATCTTATGCCTTACAAACTCACTTTTGTCCCTTAGTTTATTATCGATTATCCCTTTTTTCGATACTACTAAAGTATTGGTATAATTAGCGCCTTTGCCTAACCCCAGTTTAAGCAAAGAACCGACTTCATCCTCTAAACAGAAAGTACGAGCCAGTCCTACATCTTCAGGCTCTTGGCCGTTATGCAGAGTAACATCCAGAAAATCTGCTTTTATGGCGGGGTCTTCATAGTCAAGAGTGTAAGATACCCGGAATCCACGATATGGCAGGATAGTTATACTGGATTTACCTTCGTCAACCCATATAGGCTCTCTTATGACGAGTTCGTGTTTGGATACATCTTGTTCTTCTATTCCGACTTCTTTTATCTTGTCTATGAAAGTCTTAGCGCTTCCGTCCATGCCCGGGACTTCTTCATCGTCGATCTCTATATGTAAATTATCTATGCCAAGTATAGACAACGCTCCCATAAGATGTTCTACTGTATGTATACAGACACCGTTATTTCCTATAGACGTACGCCGGGGAAAATTATCCGGTGATAATACCGAACAAAAATCTGCTTTTATTAAAGCGCCTTTATCTTTCCTGAAAAATGATATGCCACTATTGGCCGAAGCCGGGCATAAAACAAGGTTGACTTTCTTACCGGTATGTAACCCTGTGCCTTCTAAGGTTATCTTTTCTTTAATAGTCCTCTGGTTAGTCATTCTTTGTTACTTCCGTTTTTTCTTTTACTATATCTTTAAGCCTTTCGACTTCTTTTTCTAGCTCTTTTATCCTCTTGTATACCAAAGGTAATCTTTGCATGCAGGCATTCACTCTTTTTGCCTGATCATGAGGTTTTGCAGGATATCCGGAAACTTTGGTATTAGGCGGAATAGATTTGGTTACCCCGGCCTGAGCGGCTACTATGGCACCTTCGCCGATATTAATATGGCCGACTACTCCGGCCTGGCCGGCTAAAATCACACCTTTACCCACGGTTGTACTCCCGGAAATTCCGGCTTGTGCTACTATAATAGAATGTTCGCCTATAATTACATTATGAGCTATCTGAACAAGATTATCGATTTTTGTACCTTTGCCTATAAAAGTTTTATCAAATCGGGCTCTATCAATTGTAACGTTTGCACCGATCTCGACATCGTCCTCTACTACTACAGTCCCTATCTGCGGAATCTTCTGTTGGACGCCTTTTACCGTGGCAAACCCAAATCCGTCAGAGCCGATTACACTTCCGGAGTGAATAATTACCCGATTGCCTAACTCAACGTTCTCTCTTATAGAAACATTGGGGTAGATTAAAGTGTTTTTACCTATTTTTACATTGTGTCCCAGGAAACACCCGTCGTATATAATAGCCCCGTCTCCTATCTCTGCTTTTTCCTTTATTATCGTGTAAGGGCCGACAGCTACATTCTCACCAAGTTTGGCGGTTTTATCGATTAAAGCCGTAGGATGTATACCTTCGGGATGTTTAACCTTTTTAGGACCTACCGAAGAAACTAATTTAGCAAACGCCAGAGAAGAATCTTCCGTCCTTACTAAGGGTTTTTTAATGTTATTGGTATCGAAAGAAGTAATAATAGCAGAAGCTTTGGTTATTTTCATCAAGGAGATATACTTCGGATTAGCCACGAAAGTAATATCACCTTTTTTTGCTTCTTTAATCCCGGAGACGCCGGTTATAACAGTATCCGGGTCACCGAAAACCTCTCCGTTAACTAACCCTGCTAATTCGGATAATTTCATTCTCATTTCTTATATTCTTTATTTAATATAGCTATAATTTCTCCGGTTTTCTCCATCTTATTTTCTCCGTAAGCAACGGCGGCTTTCTTTAGGACCAAATCAACTTTGTTTTTCTTTGCGTATTTTTCAATTGCGGAATTAATATCTTTTAATATCTCTTCCATTCTCTGATCTCTCTCTTTTCTTAAATCGAGAAGGGTTTTTCGTTTTTCTTCTGCCAGGGCACCTCTTTTCTTCCTAATCTCTTCCTCTTTAGCTTTTTTCTTTTCTTCATTAAGAAGTTTGGATTGTTCGCGTAATTTACTGATTTGTTCTTCTAAAGACCCCCATTCTTCTTCTCGCTTACTCTGTTCCTTCTCTAAATCTTTATCATATTCGATAGTCTTTTCATATTCGTTAAATACTTCAAATAAATCAACGTAAATGATATTTGATTCAGCTGCTAAGCTATCGAAACCTACACTGCCTATGCAAAAAAAGAATAATAACCCTATAATGAATTTACGCATGAATACCCCTCCTGGTATAATCATCAGGTATATGTTTGATTATACCTGATTTCAAAGATTATTTAAAAGATTACAAAGATTAATCAATCACTGTAATCTGCCCTAAACTCTGTAATCAGACATCCTTCTGTCTATACCTTAGAGGATGTCTTAGAAACCTCTGCTTATATTAAAATGAAAACGGCCTTCTTTGCTTTCTTCACCGGGCTCTTCTTCTAATGGATATCCGTAATCTACGCTCACCGGCCCTAACGGAGTTTTTACTCGTAACCCTATTCCCACACTTGAATATAGAGCCGAACGGCCGCCTTCGGATTGGAAAATATTAGCCTTCTTCTCCCATACATTTCCTATATCAAAAAAAGTGGCTACTTTAAAATAATTGCCTAAAGGATAAGTGTACTCTACGTTACCTACAAACAGAGCCTCACCGCCGAGAGGGTCGTCACTTACACTATCTATAGGCCCTACTTTTCTTTCTTGATAACCGCGTATGGTAGAAGCGCCGCCAGCAAAGAATCTTTCGTAAATAGGCACTTCTGTTGAATCATCATATGCTTCGACTAGTCCTGCACGAATCCTGAATTCTAATACCGAGCCGCGGGGCAAAGAAAAGTAATTATTAAATTTGGAATAAATCCTGGCAAAATCTTTATCCCCGCCTAAACCGCCACCGGCTACATCTACAGAACTGGTTAAGATATAGCCTTTTGAAGGAGACAAAGCATTATTCCTTTTATCATAAGTGGCAGAAAAACCCAGCGTGCTTATGTCGTTTTCTCCTTCTTCTTTTTTTAAATCATTACTGGCATCAGCATCGATATCAGAAATCGTAACGGTCTCGAAATTATAACTGGCTCCAAGGCGGAAGGCATCAGAAAACCTTTTTCCTAACCTTAATTTCCCGCCTGTACGTTCTTCATTATATCCGTATCCGACATCGCTCTCCCTTTCATGTTCCCGCCGGTAGATGTCAAACCCAAACGATATGGGTTTATCAAAAATCCACGGTTCGGTAAAACTCAATAAATATTCTTCGGTTGTAGTACCGGTCTGCAAATATATGCTTAAATCCTGGCCGGCACCGGTAAAATAGGGCCAATTAAAAAGGTCAAAATTGCGCTGGCGCAGTTCGACAAATCCGATAAATTCATCGACCGAACTATACCCGCCGCCAAAACTAAAACTCCCTGTTTTTGCCTCTTTTACATCCACTACCAAATCCCGGTAATTAGACTTGTTTGCCGGTTCGGTATCAAACTTGACTTCTTCAAAAAAACCTAAGTTCTGCAAGTTCTGTTTGGACCGGCGCAGTTTTTTACCGTCAAATCTTTGCATAGGCTTAATCTTTAACTCTCTTCTTATAACTTTGTCTTTTGTCTTGGTATTACCCTGGATATCTATCATCCTTACGAAAGCTAAATCATTCTCTTTAACCTCAAAAGTTACATCTACCAACCCAGAATCCGGATCAACAAAAGAAACAGGCTTTACCTGAGCAAATATATACCCTCTATCCACGCACACTTCCTGAAGCTTAACTACTTCCGCCTGTATTTTTGCCTGGCTATATATATCCCCTTTTTGTAAATCTAATACCTTCGTGATTACGTCTGCGGGGATTTCATCTAATCCTTCGACTTTGACGTTCCCCACAAGATACCTTCTGCCCTCATCTAGCACAATAGTTAGATATATAAACTCTTTTTGTGTATCCATCTTATATTCAACTTCGACATCCGAAAAACCTTCTCTGCGGTAAAAATCTTTTATTCTGGCTAAATCGTCTTCGAATTCAGCCTCTTTAAGAAAGCCCGGCCTAAAAAACCAAAAAGCAGGCCTGGTTTTCATAAGCTTGATTATCCTCTTATCGGGGAAAGCAGTGTTTCCAACAACATCTATCCGCTTTATTCTTAACCTAGGGCCTTCATCTATAGAAAAAGCAACCCCGGCTTCGTTTGTAGCTTTATCAATATTAACCTCATAATCTACGACAACACCCGAATAACCCCTTTTGGCATATAGATCGGCAATAACTTCTTCGGATTCTTTCAACTCAAGGTCTTCTAAGAAAGCTCCTTTTTCTATATCTATAGCTTCAAGAATTTTCGATTCTCTTATATGTTGATTGCCCCGGATATCTAAACTCTTTATAACAGGCTTTTCCTTTACGAGAAAAATAACCTTTACTTTACCGTCTTTTTCCTCTAAATCAACCGAAATATCGTCAAAAAAACCTAAGGAATATACCCGTTTTATATCCTCACTTATTATATTTTCGTTATAGGATTGGTTGACTCTTGTCTTTATCTGAGTAATTATTTTATCGATACTTACAACTTTATTACCCTTAACTTCTATAGAAGATACCGTTTTAGGCTCTTCCTGAGAAAAGGCGGAAAAACAAAGGCATAAAAAGATAATTGAATAGGTCCAGATCTTCATTATATTAATTATACTTAACTTCATATTAAAAGTCAATTTAAGATTCTTCCTCCGGTTGATGAATAAAATCCAGATTTACAAATTTCATATATTCTTTCACAAACCCCATATCTATAACGCCGGTAGGCCCGTTTCGCTGTTTGGCTATATTAACCTCGGCTATACCTTTCTTATCAGAATCCGGGTCATAATACTCATCCCGATACAACAACGCTACTAAATCAGCGTCCTGTTCTATTGCCCCGGATTCTCTTAAATCAGAAAGGCGCGGCCGATGGTCTTCACGTTTTTCTACCTCTCTGGATAACTGGCTTACTGCTATAACCGGCACTTCTATCTCCTTAGCCAGTGCTTTTAACGACTGAGATACATCCGAAATCTCCTGCTGGCGGCTTTCAGTCCTACCCGCACCTTTTAAGAGCTGAAGATAATCAACTATAACTAATTGGATATCGTGATGTGAACGCATCCGCCGGGCTTTTGCTCTTAATTCGAAAATATTTATAGCCGGGGTATCGTCAATATAAAGGGAAGATTCCGAAAGTTTGCCGGCGGCACTCGTTAATAAAGGCCAATCAGAAGGAGAAAGAAATCCGGTCCTTAGTTTATGAGCATCTACTTTTGCATACGAACATAAAAACCGCTGGACCAGCTGTTCTCTAGACATCTCTAAACTAAAAAATCCCACAGATATATTCTTTTCTACGGCAACATGTTCTGCTATAGAACATACAAAAGCACTTTTTCCCATCGAAGGCCGGCCGGCTATAACGATAAAATCTCCGGGATGGAAACCGGACGTTTTAATATCGAAATCCGAAAATCCGGTAGGAACACCGGTAACGTGGCTCTTCTTTTGATAGAGAGAATCTATCAACTCAATACTGTCTTTTACAATCTCCTTTACATGAATATACCCGCCTTCAATCCGTTTGTCACTTATTTTAAATATTAGCCGTTCGGATTTGTCCAGAATATCAGAAGCAGTACCTTCTTCCTGATAACAAGAACTTAATATCTTGAAAGAGGATTCTATTAAAGACCTTAATATACCTTTTTCTTTTATAATCTTCGCATAGGCCGGGGCATTAGAAGTAGCAGGCACATTATCGACCAGATTCGTTAAATAAACCATCCCGCCTATATCCTGCAGGTAGTTTTTCCGTTTTAGCAGGTCAGCAACAGTAACTATATCTATATTGGACCGGTTATGAAAAAGGGAAACAATAACTGTAAATATTTCTTTATGCGCCCGTTTATAAAAATATGCACCATCGATTATCTCTAATATTTCCGGTATTATTTTTTCATTAATGAGCATAGCTCCTAAAACGGCTTGTTCTGCTTCTATATTTTGGGGCGGAAGATTCTTGGTAAGGTCTAGATTTTTAATCTTTTCTTTAGTGGCCATAGATATGCTGTTTATATTAATTAAACGCGGTTAAAATCTGGCAGATGACATAAAACCTTAAAATTAAATTTATTTTTTTACAACCCAAAGTTTGAATTCAGCCTCTACATTCGGGAAGAGCTGCACTTTAACCTTGTAGATTCCTAATTTCTTAATCGGTTCAGGAAGAATAATTTTTCCTTTATTGATATCAAACCCTTCTTCCTTTAAAGTTTTCGCGATTATCTGCGCCGTTACCGAGCCAAAAAGCTCCTCGTCGTCTTTTGCCTGACAAGGAATAGTTAGAGAAAGCTTCGATATTTTTGACGCAATTCCAGAAGCCTCTTGTTTGTTTTTTTCTTCTAAATGCCTGGATTTCTCTTTACGGAGATGAAGCAGGTGAAGATTTTGAGGAGTAGATTCTTCGGCTAACCTGCATGGCAAAAGATAATTACGGGCATAGCCGTCTTTTACTTTTACCACAGCTCCCGCTTCACCCAGATTTTTTATGTCTTTAAGAAGGATTATTTTCATCTTGCTGTATAGGGTAACAGAGCCAAATACCGTCCCCTTTTTATAGCATTCGATACCTGTCTTTGGTGTTTTGCACAATTCCGGTTAATACGCCGAGAAGTTATTTTACCTTTCCCGCTCACAAACCGGCGCAAAACATCTAAATCCTTGTAATCAATAACGCTATCTTTTTTACAAAACATACATCTGTTTCGGTTTGGCCTAACCGCCCTGCTCTGTTTAATAGTACTTCTTTTATTCCTGACCATAATCACTCTGCCCTTCCTGTGAATCGTTACTCTGCTTATTTGCAGGTTCCGGTTGACTGCCTAAATCAACGTTTGTGTCGGATTTAGGTTTGGGGTCCAAGAACTGGACTCTGTCAGCACGGACTTCGATTACATAACGGTTTTTACCCTGATTGTCCTGCCAGCTGCGTGACTGCAGATTACCTTCAATAAAAACACTGCTTCCCTTTTGAAGGTATTGATTGCATACTTCAGCCAGATTACTCCACGCAATTACATTTATGAAACAGGTGTCTCTTTTAGCCTCACCGGTTCTATCTTTATAATTACGGTTTACCGCTATCCTTATAGTAGTAACCGCACTTCCTTGAGGAGTATATCGCAGTTCAGGATCCCGGGTCAAATTGCCAATAAGTAAAACCTTATTCAGATTAACAGCCATAACTTCTCGCCTCCTGTGTTAATTTAACTTAAATCACTTTGTTTTCTTTACGGTTATAAGATGCCGTAAGATATTGTCGTCTAAATCCAGCCGGTATTTTAAAACGTCTTTACCTTTAGGCTTAGCCAGAAATTCAATTAATATATACGTGCCTTCGGTGTATTCTTTCTTCTCGGCTCCTCTGGAACGTAAAGAATAGGCAAACCTGTGTTTTTCTTTCCAGACACTCCAATCTTTCAATTCGCCTTTCTCTTCGGTTAACACAGAAGAAACCTTTTGCCTGATTTGGTCGTAAATCTGGCTGTCTAAATCCGGCCTGATTATAAGCATAGCTTCATATATTCTCATTTCCACCTCAATTAAATTTTGCCATTACTTGCTCTATATCTTCGGTTACCCAATTAAAAATACATTCAGCTGCTACAGAAATCGTCTTCTGAATTACCTGAGTTTCCTGCCTGGAAAAACGTGAAAGAACAAAATCCGGTACCTGAATATCATTTAAAGGCCTGCCAATACCGATTCTTAACCTGGAAAAATTCTTTGTTTGCAAAACTTCGCTTACTGAATCTAAGCCTTTATGGCCACCTGTACCGCCTTTAGGCTTGATCCTTATTTTACCTAAAGGTAAATCCAGGTCATCACATATAATCAACATATTTTCAAAGTCTAAATCGAATTTCTGTAAAGCTTTTCTTACCGGAACCCCCGATAAGTTCATGAACGCATAGGGTTTAGCCAAGACAAGATTTTCTTTTCTGGCAATATACGATTTTATCTGTATATCTTTCTTGAATCTACTTTTAACAATTCTAGCAACTTCATTAACAACCGTATACCCTATGTTATGCCGGGTATTTTTATATCTTATTCCCGGATTACCTAACCCGGCGATCAATCTCAAGCCTTCGTCCACCAGAACTCCGTTTTTTCAAATAAACTTTACTTTTTATCGCCTGACTTGGCTTTTTTCTCTTTATCTTCCCCGGATTCTTTGCTTTCGCCTTTTTCTTTATCGGCTTCTTTTTTCGGCTCCTCTTCGCCTTCAGCCTCTTCTCCACCTTTTTCTCCTATAACCTCCGGTTCTTCTTCTTCGCCTTCTTCGACTTCGGAAGGTTCCTCGACTTTAGCCGGCGGTACAATCGTTAATATTACATCATCCGGATTATTCATAACCTCAACATCTGCCGGCAGGTTTATATCTCTTACATGAATAGAATCATGCATATCTAAATCAGTAATATCCAAAATAATCTTTTCAGGAATACTTCGCGGTAAACATTCAACCTCTATATTCCAAAGAATAGTATCTAATGCGCCGCCCTTCTTAACGCCCACAGATTCGCCTTTCGTTTCTATAGGCACTTCAACCTTAACCTTTTTCTTCATAGAGACTTTAAAGAAATCCAAATGAAGCGGCTCTTCGGTTAAAGGATGGATCTGATAATCTTT
>CAZBZJ010000010.1:0-12686 GCA_964496355.1 uncultured Planctomycetia bacterium
AAGCCTTTCCTTAGCCTCAGGGGGAGTTTTAGACTTTTTAATAATTTCTACTATCTTATCCAAATTGCTTAAGGCTTTTTTAAGCCCTTCCAAAATATGGGCTCTGTGTTGCGCTTTATCCAGTTCATATTGGCTGCGGCGAACGATTATTTCTTTACGATGATGGACATGCGATTGGACCATCTGTTTAAGGTTTAACACTAACGGGCGGTTATCTACTAAAGCCAAAAAGATAATTCCGAAGGTAACTTCTAAAGTAGTATGTTTATAGAGTTGATTTAAAATTATCCGCGGTTCTGTATTCTTTTTTAATTCTAAGACTATTCTTAAACCCTCTTTGTCAGACTCGTCTCTTATATCGGATATATTTTCTATCTTCTTGTTAGTCACCAGCTTAGCCATAGCTTCTAATAA
Organism: uncultured Planctomycetia bacterium; assembly: GCA_964496355.1. Classification (GTDB taxonomy): domain Bacteria; phylum Omnitrophota; class Gorgyraeia; order Duberdicusellales; family Duberdicusellaceae; genus CAZBZJ01. Next base: position 415 of record CAZBZJ010000010.1, read on the forward strand.
ATTTGACTTGTTCACTTGATACGGCAGCTCAGTAATTACTATATAGTCTCTGTTCTTGCCCTGCTCGATAACCGCCCTGGCTCTTAATGTTAATTTGCCTTTACCTTCATTATACGCTCTAAGAATTTCTCTGCGCCCACAGATTATACCGCCGGTAGGAAAATCCGGCCCTTTGATTCGTTTACTTAAATCTTTAATCGAACAATCGGGATGGTCAATATAATAAACTATGGTATCGACTACATCTACCAAATTATGCGGCGGCATATTAGTTGCCATGCCTACAGCTATACCCGAGCCGCCGTTTACTAAAAGGTTCGGCACCACCGTAGGCATAATAACCGGTTCGCTCAGAGTATTATCAAAATTAGGAGAAAAGTCTACGGTATCTTTTTCTATATCCTGTAAGATATAATCTGATACGGCAGATAACCGGGCTTCGGTATACCGCATAGCTGCAGCTGAATCGCCGTCTTGCGACCCGAAATTTCCCTGCCCGTCCACCAAGGGATAGCGCAAAGAAAATTTCTGCGCCATTCTTACCAGAGCATCATAAACCGCCATGTCTCCATGGGGATGGTATTTACCTAAAGTCTCCCCTACAATCCTGGCACATTTTTTATAGGCCTGGTTATGCCTGAGATGCAATTCGTGCATAGTATAAAGAATCCGCCTATGCACGGGCTTTAACCCGTCTCTTATATCCGGGAGGGCGCGGCCTACAATAACGCTCATCGCATATGAAAGATAAGAATCTTTCATCTCTTCTTCCAGATACCTTTTCTCGGTCCGGCCTTCGTTAAAAATCTTCATCATTTCTTTTTCCATTTTTTATCTGTGCTTCCTCTCTCTTTATTTTATTTTCTTATACATCAAGGTTCTTAACAGTATGCGCGTTCTCCTGAATAAATTTACGCCGGGGTTGCGCATGTTCTCCCATCAAAATAGTAAAAATCCTGTCTGCCTCCACGGCATCTTCTAATGATACTTTTAATAACGTCCGGGTTTCCGGAGACATCGTGCTCTCCCATAACTGGGCCGGGTTCATTTCTCCTAACCCTTTATACCTCTGGACGCCTATGCCTTGTAGCGCAATATCTTTTGACCTTTTAAGCAATCCTTCCAAAGAATCCACTTTTTTTTCTTTATTCTTATATACATTATGTATAACAAACTTGGGTTTTTCAGCCGGCAAATAATCCTCGATCGAAAGGCCGAGTTTTTGTAAACCTTTGTCTATCTTTTCGATTTCGTGAGATTCATAAAGCTCTATTAACCCTGCTTCCTTGACATCCTTTTTCTTATCGATTTGATTTTCGCTGAATATAAACTCTTTTTGTCTTGCCTGTCTTAATAGATATAGCGGGTATTTTCGTTTCTTCACATTAACAGCCTCGATATATTCCTCTTTTTTAATCCCTTTCTTCTCCAGGGACCGAAAGAGCCTATCCAGCCTTATAAGCAAAGACAAAAGGCTAGTAACCTGCTGGCGGGTTAATGTTTTCTTGTTTTTTCCTTTAGTCTCTATTTTCAAAGACTCTGCCGAAAGGTTTAATATTATTTCGTTCATTTCCTGTTCGGTATGTACATATTCTTCCTTTTTCTGCCTTCTTATTCTATACAAAGGCGGTTGGGCTATATAGATGTGGTTTTCTTCCAATAATTGCGGCAGCTGTCTGTAGAAAAATGTTAATATTAAAGTTCTTATATGTGAACCGTCTACATCGGCATCTGCCATAATAATTATTCGCTGATACCTAAGTTTAGCAATATCAAAATCGTCGCCTATACCGGTACCCATGCTGGTTATAATCGTCTTGATTTCTTCATTATTTAATATCTTGTCTATGCGGGCTTTTTCAACATTAAGAATCTTTCCTTTTATCGGCAATATTGCCTGGAACATCCTATCCCGGGCCTGTTTAGCGCTGCCGCCGGCAGAATCACCTTCCACAATAAAAAGCTCGCAAAACTTAGGGTCTTTTTCTGAACAATCAGCTAACTTGCCGGGTAAACTCCAAGCTTCCAAAGTGCCTTTTCTCCGGGTAAGCTCTCTTGCTTTCCGTGCTGCCGCCCGGGCTTTGGCCGCTAGGACTGCTTTTTTTATTATCTTATTTGTTACCGCCGGGGTCTCTTCGAAAAATGAGGAGAGCGCTTCAAAAGTAACCGATGAGACTATTCCTTCGACTTCGGAATTGCCCAGTTTAGTCTTAGTTTGCCCTTCAAACTGAGGCGAAGGGACTTTAACGTTTATAACCGATACCAGCCCTTCCCGTATATCGTCTCCGGCAACACTATCGACATTTTTAAATAACTTTTTATTTCTGATATACTGGTTCAGTGCCCTGGTTAAAGCCGATTTAAACCCCGACAAATGAGTGCCGCCTTCTACGGTGTTTATATTGTTTGCAAAAGAAAAAATGGTCTCTTTGTAGCCGTCGTTATACTGGATAGCGCCTTCTACCGAAACCGAATCTTTTTCATTTACAAAATATACGACCTTTTTATGCAGAGCGTTTTTATTTTGATTTAAATGTTCTACAAATGAAATGATCCCGCCTTTAAATTTAAAGGTTACTTCTTTGTCTTTACGGTCATCGGTAAAAACTATTTCTAAACCTTTGTTAAGAAAAGCCAACTCTCGTAATCTCGATACCAACGTATCGTAAGAAAACTCTGTGATTTTAAAAATACTATCGTCGGGTTTAAAAGTTATTTTTGTCCCGGTGGTTTTGGTCTTGCCTATAGCCTTTAACTTTGTAATGGGCTTACCGGCTTGATACCGCTGATGGTATATTTTTTTTTCTCGTTTTATCTCGATTTCCAGCCATTCGGAGAGAGCGTTTACTACACTAACCCCTACTCCGTGCAAACCGCCGGAAACTTTATAAACTCGGTGGTCGAATTTGCCGCCTGCGTGTAGTGTAGTTAGAACAACCTCGACAGCAGGTTTTTTCTCGGTTTTATGTATGTCCACAGGAATTCCCCGGCCGGAATCTTCGACGGTAACGCTATTATCTGGATGTATTGTAATCTTTATCCGGTCACAATACCCGGCCATACTCTCGTCAATAGAGTTATCAACGACCTCATCTACAAGGTGGTGTAACCCCCGGCTTGAAGTATCTCCGATATACATTGCCGGCCGCTTACGTACAGCTTCTATGCCTTCCAGCACTTGGATTGTCCTGGCATCATAATTATCTCTTTTTTTCTTTTTTGCCATTTTAACTTCCTATTTTTAAAATAACGTCCGTAGCCGGTATATTTTTTTCTGCCAGCCGTATTTTTATCTCTTCTTTCCTTAACGTATATTCATATAGCGCTGCCGGTGAATCAACAAAGATAATAATTTTTCCCTCCGCCCATCCGGTTTTTAAAATGTGTTTTTGTTCCTCTTTTGAAAAACAAGAACGTATGTCCTGTTGTGTAGCCGCCTGCTTTCTTGCTTTTTTTAATATTTGCTTAACATTAAAAGATATATTTCCCATATTTACTGCTATGTTAGCCGCATTGGCAAAGCCAAATATATATACCCGTCATTTCTTAACACTACCGGCTTTTCAGCGTCATATATATCGAACGACACCTCATCGTCTTCGATTACTTTTAAAACGTCGATTAGATATGAAGGGTTGAAGCCAAAGCTCACATTTTTTCCTTTGTACTGCACGTTTATCTCTTCCTTATATTCTCCTAACTGAGGCGTGTTTTTAGAAATACCGGCTTTATTTGTCGATAAGTCTAACTTTACACCTTGATACTCGGGCGCGCTTAAAATGTTTGCCCTTCTTAACGCGGATAAAAATTCTTGCCGGTTTATTATTAATTTATTTTCGGCTTTTGCCGGTATGTATTTCTCGTATTCGGGAAATTCGCCTTCGATCAACTGTGTTATCATTTGTTTTTTCCCAAACTCAACACTGATTTTATTTTTACCTATAATAAGAAAGATATCCTCGTCTGTCAAAGGCAATAGTTTGTTTAATTCCAGGATGCTTTTATGCGGCATAATAAACATCTTTTTTGTATTCATCGCAGGCTGATCAGCTGGTAATCTTCTTTCCACCACCGCCAGCCTTTTCCCGTCGGTAGCCGCAAACTTTATCTTGTTTTTCTCTAAAGTACAGAGTATACCGTTTAAAACATAGTTGCCTTCACCGACAAAAACCGCAAACGCAGATAGTTTTATCATCTCTTTTATCTCATAAGCAGAAACCTTGACGGCTTCTTTGTCTTTGAGGGTTGGGGATTTGGGAAACTCTTTAGAATCAAGGAGATGCAGCTTTAATTCACATTTTCCACAGGTTATCCACAAAAAGTTTTTTTGGAGTTTCATCTCCACTTTTTCTTCGGAAAATTCCTTTATTAGTGAGAGGAATTTCGGTAGTGAAACACAAAAACTGTCTTTTTTATCTGTTTGTTCATCTACTTCTATTTGTGCGGACATAGTGAGCTCTAAATCTGTGGTAATAAACCGTAGCCCTTTATTTAAAGGCTCTATTAAGACAGCCGAAAATATCGGGAAAGTTATTTTTCCGGTTGTTGGCCCGCTTATTGCCTGTAATGTGTCTATTAACATTTTTCTGTCTACTATTATTCTATTCATATATTAATACCTCCCGTAGTAATAGATGTAGGGTTGTGATTTCTGTGAATAAACATTCGTATAACAATATACCCCGGTAAATCTAAGAGTTTAAGCCGGTACGGAAAAAAACAAAAACTGTGAACAACTTGTCTTTATGCCTGAATATCCTGTTTAATCCTATCTACGGTATTTCTAAGCGGTTCATCTTCTTTTAATCTTTGAACCATTTTTTTATGTGCGTATAGAATAGTTGTATGGTGTTTTGCGCCCAACAATCCGCCTATTTCCGGCAAAGAATAATCTGTTAATTCTCTTAACAAGAACATGGCTACCTGTTTTGGAAGAACGGTGCTTTTTGACCGTTTCTTAGATAACAGATCCGATTTAGGTAATTGGAAAAAACTGGCGGTTTTTTCCAGAATCAAGTTTCCGTCTATAGGCCCGGATTTTGTATCGGCCAAATCTCTCAAAATATTCTTAGCCATCTCCAGGTTGACCGGCTTGTTTTCTATTAACGAATAAGCCATAAGCCTGACCAAAGCACCTTCTAATTCCCGGATATTATTAGTTATACGTTCGGCGATAAAAGAGATAACGCTGTCTTCAACATTAATCGGTTCTTTCTCTATCTTTTTTTTCAAAATAGCAATCCTTGTCTCCAAAGTAGGCGGCTGGATGTCGACAATTAATCCCCAGCAAAACCGGGAAATAAGCCTTTCTTCTAATTTAGGTATCTCCTTGGGCGGCCTATCCGAACACAGGACAATTTGTTTATGCCCGTCAAAAAGGACATTAAAAGTATGAAAAAACTCTTCCTGGGTCGATTCTTTTCCGGCTATAAAATGGATATCATCGATAAGAATTACGTCTAAATTACGATATTTTTTTCTGAACTTCTGTGTGGACCGGTTTTTAATAGCGTCAATCAATTCATTTGTAAATCTTTCCGAAGAAAGATACTTTATCCGCGCCCCTCTTTTTTTAGTTACATAGTGCGCGATTGCTTGCATAAGATGAGTTTTACCTAACCCGACTTTTCCGTAGATAAAAAAAGGATTATATATTTTCCCCGGTGCTTCAGCTACTGCTCTTGACGCGGCAAAAGCCAAATGGCTCGACGGCCCGACAACGAAATTATCAAAAGTTAAGCGCGGATTTAATTTTGGCGAGTCGAGGGGTTCGTCTTTAAATTTGGCATGAATTTTTCTAAAGACAGCGTGGGTTTTTTTCTTCAGCAGCCGCGGGTTTACCTCTAAGATAATATCCGCCTTCTCCTCTATCTTATGTAAAACTTCATGAAGAGTTTCCAGATAATGAGTTTCAATCCAGTCTTTAAAAAACTCATCGGGAACTTCAAGTATAAGTTGTTCGTCACGCCATCTTTTTAAATTAACCGACGAAAACCAAGTTTCAAAAGCAGTAGTACCAATCGAATCTTGTATTAAGCTACGAAATTTTTCCCAATTTTCCATAAGATGCCATCTCCTGAATAATCTCTGACAGATTTTTGCAAGGCGACCTAAGATGAATTAAAAGGCTGTACGCAAGAGAAACTAGGGCAGCAAAGAAGCCTGTGCCTTAAAAAACTTCTCAGTAAATGAGTAACTATTATACTTAGCCTGCTGTCTTTTTCAAGCAAATTTTTTATATATGATTAAAGGACTATTAATATCTTGACAGAAAAAACTCGCGTGTTAAAATCTTGTCTTATGAAAAAAAGTTTAACTACCCCAACAAAAGTGAAGGGCAAAAGGAAACACGGGTTCCGTAAAAGGATGCAGACAGCTTCGGGGCGCAATATACTTTCTCAGAGAAGGAAGAAAGGGCGAAAGAGCTTATCGAAATAATGGTAAAGCGGATTTTAATTAGATTAATAACCATTTATCAAAACAGCATAAGCAAATTTTTCCCCGAAAGCTGCAGATATTATCCTTCCTGTTCAGAGTATGCCAAGCAGGCAATAAAAACCTTACCTTTATGGAAGGCGTCTCTTAAAATAATGTTACGGCTTATCCGGTGTAATCCTCTTTTTAAAGGAGGATTTGATCCCGTGTATAAAACCTAAATTATGAGTACAGAAAAAAGGCTGGTTATATTTTTGGCGTTAGTTTTAGGAATAATGATGTTATTCCAGAGCCGCGGGGGGCGTATATCTCAAAACCCGAGCCACGTCCCTGAGACCGAACAGAAACTGCCTAAGGAAAAAATAATGGACAATTTAGAAGCTAAGTCATTAGTAGACAAAGAGTTAGAATTGTCCACCTACGCTTTTTCGGATTATACGCTCGAAGTGAGCCCCATAGGCGGTTTCATCAAAAGTGTTAAGTTACCAAAGTATAAAAACGAAGAGTTGTTATATAGAAATTTCCTCTATCTGCCTGAATTTTCAGAGGTTGAATTTAAAATTACAAAACGCTCTAATGGGTTAACCTTTAGCGCGGAAAAAGATGGAGTTAGAGTCGAAAAAAACGTTGAATTTATTGGGCCGTATCTTTGGGAAGTCACCATCCAACTACCCGCGGAATTATCCCGGCCCCTGATCTTATTTGAACAAGCCCGGGAGAAAAACCAATTTTATCGCCGGTATCAGGAGATATTTTACAAGAAAGGCCCTATTGTTAGAGAATCCTGGGGGGGCATAAAATCAGTAACTCTCTCCTCTCCACCTCTTATCGGCGCACGGGACAAATACTTTACGGCGGTTATTACCGGCCCGGCTGAGGGTGTATATGAAATCGGCCGCGATGATAATATGGTTGAGATTGGCCTGGTCTCCTCTAATTCGGGAAATATTTTTCAGAGCAAATTCTTTGTGGGCCCGCAAAGGCATGATGTTCTCACTGAATACGGCTTAGAGAAGATTATCAATTATGGTTTTTTTAATGGGATTGCCGTATTAATAATCAAAGTCTTGTCCTTTTTCGTCTCAATCCTGAAAAATTGGGGTTTGAGTATAATGGTATTAAGCCTATTGATATATATGGTATTATTCCCCTTAACTGCTAAGAGCACGAAATCTATGAGGAAAATGCAAGAGCAAATGAGGGATTTCCAGCCAAAAATCAACGAGTTAAGAAAAAAGTATAAAGATAACCCTCAGAAGCTGAATAAAGAAATGATGGATTTATATAAGAAACATAATATTAATCCCCTTGGGAGTCTTGGCGGGTGCCTGCCTATGTTTTTGCAGATACCTATTTTCATTGCCTTATTCCATGTCCTTAACCGGTTGGTTGAAATCAAGGGCGAAAGCTTTTTGTGGATAAGTGACCTTTCTCAACCAGACAAGTTGATACCACTGCCTTTTTCTTTACCTTTTTTAGGAGACGCTATTAATATCTTGCCTTTGTTAACAGCCGGTATAATGTTTCTGCAGCAAAAATTGACTATGCCTCAAACTCAGGGGTCTGAACAGCAAAAAATGATGGGTTTTATCATGCCGATTGTTTTTGCTTTTATCTTTTATCGTTTTCCTGCCGGATATGTCCTGTACTGGGTTACTTATTATATTCTCACCTTTTTATACCAGTTAAAGCTCGCACGGGTAAGAAAACTTACGTGAATTTATATATGAGCAAAGTTTCACGTGAAACTTTTCTTAAAATACTTGACAAAAGGAGAAAAAAGGCCTAAAATTTTTTTATTGAGGTTATCGGCCTATCGTTTTCACGTGAAACACTCGGTATGCTTAGTTAGAAAAGTGTCGAAAATGCGTCTTATCTGTTAATTTATGGGTAAAATAATCGGGGTATGTAATCAAAAAGGTGGTACCGGCAAGACTACTACTGTTGTTAATCTTGCCGCTTTTGTGGCGCTTGCCGGGCACAAAACATTGCTAATAGACCTAGACCCCCAGGGTAATGCGAGTAGCGGGGTGGGTATTGATAGAGACAAAATTGATAATTCTGCCTATGATTTTCTGTCGCAGAAAGCCTTGCCGAAAGAAATTGTCTACCATACAGATATTAGGAATTTATATATCATCCCGGCCACAACAGATTTAGCTGGTGCAGAGATTGAGCTCGCCAGGATAGAGGAACGGGAATTCTTCTTACGCGAGGTAATTAAACCGGTTCGGCAGGAGTTTGAATATGTTTTTATAGACGCGCCGCCGTCTTTAGGCGTGCTGACGCTTAATGTATTAGTGGCAAGCGATAGCGTTGTTGTGCCTATACAGTGTGAATATTATGCTCTTGAAGGATTATCGCGGTTGTTTGAAACTCTTAATTTAGTCCGTGAAAGTTTAAATCCGCAGCTTGAAATTGAAGGTATTGTACTTACTATGGCTGATTTTCGGACGCGGTTAACCTTTCAGGTTATAGAGGAAGTGAGGGATTATTTTAAGAAAAAGGTATACCATACTATAATTCCGCGAAACATTAAAATTTCCGAATCGCCGAGTTTCGGCAAGCCAATATATTTTTATGAACCGTCATCACCGGGAGCAAAGGCTTACTTTAGCCTGACTCGAGAGTTTTTAAACAAGAAAATTGAAGGAGTATACGACGATGAAGAAGAAAGTATTAGGCAAAGGGTTAGAAGCATTGATTCCCCGAAGAGAGGGATTGCCGACGCTGAGAGGATACAACTATATTAATATTGAGCGGCTGGAACCCAGTCCGTACCAGTCACGAGTAGATATCCCTAAGGCGGAGCTAAAAGAATTGGCGGATTCCATAAAGAAACAAGGCGTGATACAGCCACTTATCGTTAGAAAAAAGGGGGATAAGTATGAAGTAGTTGCGGGAAGCCGGCGGTATTATGCTTCTAAGTCTTTGGGAGTCAAGGAGTTACCTGTTATTCCTCGCGATTTGAATGACGAACAAGCGCTGGTTTTTTCGATGATCGAAAATCTTCAAAGGCAGGATTTAAACCCCTTAGAGGAAGCTTACTGTTACAAAAGATTGATAGAAGAGTTTATGCTGTCATATGATGAGATAAGCAGGACTGTCGGCAAGAATAGAACGACGATAATCAATTCTTTAAGGCTCTTGGGGCTTCCTGAAGAGATTAAAGAAGGTTTAAAAAAGGGTTTAATAAGTGGTTCTCAGGCTAGGACTCTGTTAGGGTTAAAGTCCGAGCGCGACCAGCTTGATTGCTACGAACAGATTGTTAAGAATAAAGTATCTGTGCGCCGTCTCGAAGAGACGGTAAGGTTGCGCAGAAAGAAGAAAAAGCCGGCCGATCCCTATGTTAAGGGCGTGGAGGATAACCTACAAAAGATTCTGGGTAGAAAAGTTAGAATAATATCTCATGGAAAAAAGGGAAAATGTGTTATAGAATATTACTCTAACGATGATTTAGAAAATTTGATCAAACAGATAAGTAAATAAGAAAATGAAAAAAGCTACTTTAGTAATAGTTAAACCCGACGGGTTGAAGAAGTCCTTAACCGGCGATATTCTTTCACGGTTGTCCCAGGCCGGATTAAAAATTATCGGCGCGAAAGTGGTAAAGGTAGCAGAAGAGTTAGCACAGAGGCATTATGACCATCTTCAGGATAAAGCTTTTTTTGAAGAACTGATAAAATACATTACCGGTAAGCTCCATGGTGAGAATAGGGTCTTGGTACTTGTTTATTATGGTGAAGAAGCTATAGAGCAGGTAAGGAATATAGCTGGAGCGACTAATCCCGAAGAAGCTGAACCTACGTCTGTGCGCGGAGCTTACGGAAGAATCTTAACTTCCGGGTTATTTGAAAATGTTATTCATGCGTCGTCAGATACTGCGGAAGCTGCTCGAGAGATTAAACTCTGGTTTGAACCCGAAGAAATAGTCTATGATTTATATCCTTCCAAAGGCGTGAAGAAATCCCTGGATAAAAAGGTTTGGGCATGATTAGAGGAATGACGGGCTTTGTTACCAAAAGAAGAGTTCTTTCCGGACTAGGCCCGGTAAATATAAGCTTACGTTCGGTAAATTATAAGTATCTGGATGTTCATATTTCCAGGATTCCCTGGACGTTTGAAGGGTTTGAAAAGTATTTTCACGAAGATATTATCAAGAAGATCAGGCGCGGTAGAGTGGATATTTCTTTAGCCTTAGAAGCCGAAAATGGTACATCCTTGTCAACGAAGAGTAAACGCGAAATAAAGAAATTGTTTAATAAATCACTGTCTGAATTAATCGAATTTAAAACTATTCAAGGCAAGGCAATCCAGGCACAGATCGAAGAAATTACTATCAACTTGATTAAACGGGCCGGTTTTTTTAAAGAAAGGGCTAAGAAAATAGCGGATGACCAGCCGGAATCCGCAAAAGATATTTTCGAAGAAATTACGCTATCAGCTTTTTATTTGCAGCATCTGAAAAAGATTCTTAAAAGACAGAAAGGCGAATTTGGAAAAATATTGGATTTTTTGTCACAGGAGCTGCTGCGTGAGACCAATACTATTTTAGCAAAAAATAAAGATAAGCGCCTTTCTTTGGAAGCAATATATTTTAAAGAAGAAGTTTCCCGGTTAAGAGAATTATCGCAGAATATAGAGTAAGTTTAGACATATTTATGAATAATTATAAAATATTTATAATCAGCGGCCCTTCCGGGTCGGGTAAGACAAGTATTTTGAAGAGGGTTTTTCATAACCGGCAGGTAAGAAAAGCCTTTTTCAGAGTACCAACAGTCACAACCCGGAATCCCAGGCCGGCAGAAAGAGATGGGGCTGATTATAAATTCGTCGATAAGCATAGGTTTTTGGAATTGAAAGAGAGAGGCTATTTTTTAGAAACCAAACAGTACCTCAACGACTTTTACGGAACTCCTAACGATTTTTTGAAAGAAGCCGAAGAAAAAAAAAGCTACCCGATATTATGTATTGATGTAGAAGGGATGCAGAAAGTAACCGATATTTATCCGGATAGGACGACATCAATATTTATCTTGCCGCCTTCCGGTGAAATATTAGAGAGGCGTTTACAAACCCGGCAGACTGAGAGCGTTCAAAAATTAAAAAAAAGATTGCGTATCGCTAAAAAGGAAGTAAAATATGCTACCAAATACGATTATCAGGTTATGAACTATGATCTTGATAAGACAACTAAAGAAATTATCCAGATTATTTCGAAGGAGGCAGATAGAAAGATATGAGCGATATATCTATAGAGAGATGCTTAAATAAGACCGACGGTTCAATCTATAAGCTTACTATCCTGGTTGCTAAACGGGCACAGGAGTTAGCAGAAGGGGTGAAACCTTTGATTGAGACCGATGATACCGAAAAACCTTTGGCTGTTGCGCTTAGAGAAGTTGCAGAAGGTGTTTTAAAGCAAGAAGATTACAAATAGTTTCTAGTGGTTCTATATATAGGATGCAGCAACTTATTCGGCGCGGTAGTCAAGTGGTAAGGCAGCGGTCTGCAAAACCGCTATACGCCGGTTCGATTCCGGCCCGCGCCTTAAATGCTTTGTTATACTCTTTTACTTTTAATTATATATGGGTGCTAAGTGGAGAAAAGCGCAGGTAAACTTGTTTTAAGATTGTTCCCGCACTGCAGGTAAAAGAAGATTTGTTTTGGACATTAAATTTGGCTTATTACCAAAGATCGACTCAGGGCGGGTGGCGGCAACAACTCTCCGCTTGAAAAGCGGAGACAAGTGAGACAAGATGTGTTTTTAGTTGTTCCCGCGCTGCAGGTAAAAGAAGATTTGTTTTGGACATTAAATTTGGCTTATTACCAAAGAT
>CAZBZJ010000010.1:12786-16186 GCA_964496355.1 uncultured Planctomycetia bacterium
CGACTCAGGGCGGGTGGCGGAATTGGCAGACGCCTAGGACTTAAAATCCTATGTTCCGGAAGGAACGTGAGGGTTCAAGTCCCTCCCCGCCCATATTAGGCATAGAGCATAGGGCGCCGGGCATAGAGAATATAATAGAGGTTACTCTATGCATTATGCGCCATGCTCTATGCTAGTTGGGCGATTAGCTCAGCTGGCTAGAGTGCTACCTTGACATGGTAGAGGTCACAGGTTCAAGTCCTGTATCGCCCACCAGATTATTACAGAGTACAGAGTACAGAGTACAGAGTACAGAAATAAGGCTGAAAGGAAAACAGAAATGGATAGTTATGAAAAATTAAAACAGATGCTAAAAGACCCTGATATTACCGAACTTATGGTTAACGGCACTACCGGTAGTTTTATAGAAAAGTTTGGCAAGACAGTTCCGTTAGAGGATTCTCTAGGCAGCGACCAGGATATAATGCAAATGATCGAAAAAGTTTTTTCAAGCCAGGGTAAGAGAATAGACAGGCATCATCCTTACGGAGATGTCTGCCTGGAGGATGGTTCGCGGATAAATGCGATAATCCCGCCTTTAGCCCGGCAGGGGCCTAGTGTTACCGTAAGAAAGTTTTCTGCTCAGATAAAAAGTATCGATGACTTGATTAATAACGGTACACTTACTAAAAAAGCTGCGCAGTTTCTAGATGCCTGTTTATTAGGCAAATTGAATATTTTAATGTCCGGTGCTACAGGTTCGGGAAAAACAACTCTTTTAGAGATGTTGTCTTATCAAATTCCCGAAGAAGAACGCATTGTTACCATAGAAGACACAGCCGAACTTAAAATACACCAGAAAAATTTAGTCTCGCTGGAAACCAGAGATGAAGACGAAACCGGCAAAGGTAAAGTAACTTTACGCGATCTTATCAGGAATGCTTTAAGGATGCGGCCGGATAGAATTCTAATTGGAGAAGTCCGAAGCGAAGAGGCTTTAGATATGATTCAAGCTATGTCTACAGGCCATAGAGGCACCTTAGCAGTTATCCACGGAAATTCACCCCGGCAGGTACTGGCGCGGCTGGAGACTTTAGTATTATCTAGCGGAATCAAACTTCCCAACCAAGAGATAAGAAGAATGATTGCCGATACCCTTCAAATAGTAGTTCAATTAGAGCAATTGTCTGACGGCACCAGGAAAGTTTCTCATATAGCTGAATTAAGAGGTATAGAAAGAGGAGAGTTTTCTATCCAGGATATCTTTGCCTTTAAGATGAAGGGCAAGGCTCCCGAAGGCAGAGTAAAGGGTGAATTAAAACCGGTAATGAGAATGTACCCTCAATTTTTTCCGCAGTTCCAGAGGTTAGGATTATTGGACGAAACCATCTTTGCAGATGAATAAAGTAAATGATTTAGAAAAATTACGGCATTCTTGTTCACATATACTGGCGGATGCAGTAAAACAGCTGTATCCGGAAGCCAAACTGGGTATAGGCCCGGCTGTAGAAAATGGGTTTTATTACGATTTTGATATACCCGGCGGTTTATCCGAAGAAAAACTTGAAAATATTGAAGATAAGATGCGCCAGATTGTCAAAAAAGATTATCCTTTTATTCAGGAAGAATGGCCGAAAGAAAAAGCACTCGATTTTTTTTCAAAACAAGGTGAAAATTATAAAGTAAGTTTAATAAACGAATTGGGCGAAGAAAAAGTAACTGTTTATAAACATAACGAATTTGTTGATTTGTGTAAAGGCCCGCATATAGAGTCTACAGGCAGGGGTAAACACTTTAAGCTTTTATCGGTAGCCGGAGCTTATTGGAGAGGATCAGAACGAAACCCACAATTGGTGCGTATTTACGGTACAGTGTTCTTTTCGAAAGAAGGACTAAAGAAATATATGAACCAAATCAGCCAGGCTAAAGAACGCGATCATAGAAAATTAGGGCCGGCTTTAAGGTTGTTCGATATCTATCAAGAACAGGCTGGTGCAGGATTAGTATTTTATTTGGAAAAAGGGGCAGTGCTAAGGCGTATTATAGAAGATTGGGAGATAACCGAACATTTAAAACGCGGGTATCAGCTGATAAATACCCCGCATATTTTAGATACAAAGCTGTGGGAGAAGAGCGGGCATTTAGATTACTATAAAGACCTCATGTATTTTATTGGCGACGAAAATAATTCTTATGCGGTTAAACCGATGAATTGTCCGGCGCACATGCTTGTGTATAAATCAAAGACCCGTAGTTACCGGGATTTACCTTTAAGATTATTTGAATTGGGCACAGTTTACCGTAAAGAAAAAAGCGGCGTTTTGCACGGGCTGTTACGTTTGCGCGGGTTTACTCAGGATGACGCGCATATTTTTTGCCGCCCGAAAGATTTAGAGTCCGAGATCGGAGGGGTCTTGAAATTTATAAAAGAGGCTATGATAAAATTCGGATTTACCGATTTCACGGCAGAATTAAGTACCCGGCCGGAAGGATTTATAGGCGAAGAAAAGGAATGGGTAAAGGCCGAGGGTATTTTAGAAAAGATTCTGCAAAAAAATAATATGCCGTATCAGATCTGTAAAGGTGAAGGGGCTTTTTACGGGCCTAAAATCGATATACGTTTAAATGATGCTTTGGGGCGCAGCTGGCAATGTGCGACCGTCCAGCTTGATTTTTTTCTTGCTGCTAGGTTTGGCTTGTCTTATGTTGATGAAAACGGAGAAAAGAAGCCCCCTGTTATGATACACAGGGTAATTTTAGGCAGCGTAGAAAGGTTTGTGGCAACACTTATCGAACATTATAAAGGAGCTTTTCCCTTCTGGTTGGCGCCGGTGCAGGTTAGAATCCTTTCTATCAAAAATAGTTGTGTTGAATATGCGGAAAAAGTAAGGCAAGAATTAGAAAATCGTTTCCGGGTTGAGGCAGACGTAAGAGACGAGACGCTTTCTAAAAAGATTCGCCAGGCGGAAAAGGAGAAAATTCCTTACATATTGGTTGTAGGAGAAGAAGAAATTAAGCACCGGACAACAAACGTAAGAACGAGAGGCAGGCAACAACTAGGCGCGGTTAAGATAGACAGTTTAGAAAAGTTTTTTACCGAAACTGAAAACAAAGGCGCATAGTATAAGGTTTATAGAATATTTAATATTAATAGAGTAAGAAAGGAGGCAATCATTAAAAAGTATATCCGTGTTAACCGTAGAATAAGAGTTCCTGAAGTCCGGTTAATCGGGCCAGAGGGTGAACAAATAGGGATAGTTAAATTAAACGAAGCATTAAGGCAGGCTGAAGAATATGGTATGGATTTAGTCGAGGTCGCTCCTCAGTCAAAACCGCCCGTATGCCGGATTATGGATTTTTCCAAATATAAATATGAGCAGGAAAAAAGAGAGAGAGAAGCGAAAAAACACCGCAAAGGAGG
>CAZBZJ010000011.1:0-15481 GCA_964496355.1 uncultured Planctomycetia bacterium
GCCGACGTCGCCGAGGGCGCGCTGCGCAATGGCGAGATTCATGTGCATGTCGACGCTGCCCCGGTGCTCGGGGAGAGCGCCCCGCAGGAGCTCGAGGGCGCCCCGGGCGTTACCGCTGCGCACCATGCCCTGCGCTTCCCTGAGCACGCGTTCCAGTGCGGGGGCCATGGGCGCCATGCTCAGTAGCGGATCAGGTAGCGGCGTTCGATGTTTTCCCTTAATTTCGTTGTTGCAGATATTCGCCCAAGCCGCCGATAAACGCTGCGTTATCCTGACAATATTTAATATCTGTAACTAACAGCTCGAATGATTCTTTTCGGCTTAGAGAGATTAGGCTTTCTCTTAATAATCTGTTTGCGGCTACCCCTCCGCCTAAAACTACACGCTTTATTTTAAGCTGTTTTAGGCTTTGCGTCAAATTATTAATTAAAGAATTTATTACCGTATACTGAAAAGACGAAAGGATAGCAGTCCTCTTTTGTTTATTCAAACGTTTTTTTTCTGCTAAATCCCGGTATATATATGCAGCTTTAGTCTTTATCCCGCTGAAGCTGAATGATAAATCTGCCTGTTTATTTATAGTAAAAAGGGTCTTATCAACCAGGCCGGGGTTATATAACCGGTCGATGGCAGGCCCGGCCGGATATCCCAAACCATAAAGACGGCCTACTTTATCGAGCGCTTCTCCGGCAGCATCATCTTTGGTCTTACTTATGAGTTTAATATCGTCGAAATCCGAAACTAAATATAACCCCGTATGCCCGCCTGATACAACCAGGCCGATAAAGGGTAATTTGACTTTAGTTTTGTTCAAAAAAGGTGCGAATAAATGAGCTTGAATATGGTTAATAGGTATAAGAGGTATATCAGCAGAATAAGATACAGCCGCGGCAAAAGATTTTCCAACCAGCAATGACCCGATCAATCCGGGTTTGGTAGTTACGGCGATTAAATCAATTTGTGCAATATTAATGCCGGCAGCCTCTAACGCCGACTGAGTAACTTTATCTATAACTTGCAGGTGCCGGCGGCTGGCAATTTCCGGTATGATACCGCCGTATTGCCGGTGTTGCTTTAGGCTGGATAAAGTCTCGCACGATAACACTTTCCTGCAGCTAACTACAGCTGCAGACGTTTCATCACAAGAAGTCTCAATACCTAAAGTGTGCATTTTACAATCTATTTAGCGGTAATAATAAGCATTCCCTTTATTAAATCTAATGCTCTTATAAGCTGATAGTCTGTTTGAAGCATCTCTTCTTTTTTATCTGCTTTTTCGTCTTTTTCCTTCTTTTCCTTTTCCTTTTCCTTTTCCTTTTCTTCTATTTCTTTAAAAACCTGTTCTTCTTTGGTCGCTTCATCCGGGACTTCTTGCTGTTCGATTTGAATATCCGGTTTAATCCCTTCGTCCTGGATGAGGATTCCGTCAGGAGTATAATATCTGGCGGTAGTAAGGCGTAATGCAGCCCCGTCTGAGAGCGGCAGTACGGTTTGTACCGAAGCTTTCCCAAAAGTCGTAGTGCCTACGATTATGCCTCTATGATAAGACTGAATACAGCCGGCAACAATTTCGCTTCCGGAAGCACTTCCTTCATTGACGATAACTACCAGAGGTTCTTCTGTAATGTGCTGGCCGGATTTATATGAATCATAATCAACTTTGGTGTCTTCTTTATCCAGTGTATAGACAACGAGTTTACCCGGAGCTAAAAAACGGGAAGATACTTCCACCGCGCTTTCTAATAGCCCGCCGGGATTGTTTCGTAAATCGAGGATAAACGCATCAGCTCCTTTTGCTTTTAGCTCTCCGATAATCTTGTCTAATTCCTTTGCCGTATCGTCCCGGAATTCAGATAATGCGATATAGCCAACATTTTCTTTCAAGATTTCGGCTGTGCGTATATCCTTTATACTAATTATATCGCGGGTTATCTCTACATCGAATACTTTACCGGTTTTTTCCCGTAATATTGTTATAGTTACCTTTGTGCCGGGTTCTCCGCGTAATTTTTTAACTGCATCCGTTAAATTGATTCCCCGGGTAAGTTCATCTTCGATTTTAACTATCCGGTCTCCGGCTTTAACGCCGGCTTTTTGAGCCGGGGTATTTTCTAACGGCGATATTACTGTAAGCAGGCCGTCTTTAATAGAAATTTCTATGCCGAGCCCGCCGAACTGTCCCTGGGTATCGACCAGCAGTTCTTTATAATCTTCCGGTTCTAAGAATTGGCTGTATGGATCTAACGAAGACAGCATGCCGCTTAATGCCCCATAGATAAGGTCTCTGGCTTTTACGTCTTCGACATAGTGGGATTGAATTATATGTAAAGCATCGCCGAATATCTCCAGCTCTTTAAAAGTCGCATCTTTTTCTTTCTGAGTTAAACTGATTGCAACCGCAGTGGTTATTCCTAAAACTAAAATCAAGAGAGTCAACCCGAATTTACGCTTCATTATCGCCTCCTGGTATAATCATACTGTAATTAAATATTGATTACACAGATTAAACCTTATTTTTTATTAGGCGGTTTTCTTATAATCTATGTAATCTATCCCTAAATCGCTGTAATCAAACATCCTATGGTTCTCTCTTTATAAGATGTCTTTAGTTTATTTATAGAGATCCTTCTCAGATTCACCTTTTGATAATCTCGTCTTTAAAAATTACCTTTAGTTTTTCCGGATTTGCCTTGCCTTTGGTTTTTTTCATAACCTGCCCGACTAAAAACATTATTGCCTGGCTTTTACCGTTTTTGTAATCAGCCGCAGCTTTAGGGTTAGCAGCAATGATTTCTTTAACCATCGCGGTTAATTCAGTCGTATTACTCACCGATTCCAGCCGCCGTGATTTGATTATATCTTCCGGGTCTTTGCCTTTATCTATAATTTCCGGCAATATCTGTTTAGCTATTATATTAGTAATCTTGCCGTTGTCCATTAACCTGACTAATTTGACAAAATTACCGGCATTAAGGTTTAACTGATTGAATTTTGTGTTTCGTTCATTTAGTATTTTACGCAGGGGTCCGATTATCCAGTTCACGATTTTTTGTGTATCCGGATATTTGTCTGCACAATCCTCAAAAAACCGGCTCAGAAAAACATCCGATACCAGCACATTTAAATGTTCGGGGTTCAAATTATACTTTTCTTTTAAACGGCTTCGTTTCCGGGCAGGCAATTCGCCCACAAGTTCTTTTTCGGCCGAAATATCTTCCGGAGAGATATTATAACACACTAAGTCCGGTTCCGGAAAATAGCGGTAATCATGGGATTCTTCTTTGGAACGCATTAATTTTGTCTGTTTTGAATTTTCATCCCAAAGCCGAGTTTGAAGCTCAACTTTATTGCCTTGTGTAAGCGCCTTTTCCTGCCGCCGGGTTTCATATTCTAAGGCCAGCCGGACTTGGCGGAAACTGTTCATATTTTTTAATTCAGTCTTAGTTCCCAGTTCCTTTACCCCCCTTTTACGGATAGATATATTGGCATCACACCTTAAAAATCCTTTTTCCATATCGCAGCTAGAAGCTTCGATATATTGAAATATAAGCTTTAATTCTGATAAGTAATCGTATGCCTGTTGAGGGCTGGATATATCCGGTTCAGAAACTATTTCCAGTAAAGGTACGCCGGCTCGGTTTAAGTCTACCAAAGAAGCGTCCTTTTTATGTATTAGTTTGCCGGCATCTTCTTCCAGGTGGACTCGGTTAATCCTGACTTGCGATTTTTTTATATTCAGGTGCCCGGAATAGCCTAACGGTAAAGCATACTGTGAGATCTGGTATCCTTTCGGCAAGTCCGGATAAAAATAATTCTTACGTTCAAATAGTATCCTGTCGTGAATCTGGCAGTTTAAAGCCAGCGCTACCCGTAATCCCAGCTTCAAGGCTTGCCGGTTTAACACCGGCAATACGCCCGGCATACCGGTGCATACCGGACATATTAATGTATTCGGGCCCCTGCCAAAAGAGTTTGGACAGTTACAAAAAAGTTTCGATTGTGTCTGCAGCTGGACATGAACTTCCAGCCCGATAACCGGCTCGTAATTATTCATATTTCGGCGCTATCTTTTTATGCCAATCAGTAGCTTTTTGATACGAATACGCAATGTTTATTAACTTTGGTTCATCGAACCATTTGGAAATTATCTGCAATCCTACCGGCAGATTAGCCTGGCTGAAACCGCAGGGAATAGATACCGCCGGAGTACCCGCTAAATTTGATGAGATTGTATAAATATCCGAAAGATACATACTTACCGGATCCCCCATTTTTTCGCCCAGTTTAAAAGCCGGAGTCGGCGTTGTAGGCGTAAGGATTGCATCACAGAGTTTAAACGCTTCTTGAAAATCCTGCTTTATCAGAGACCTTACTTTTAAAGCCTTTAAATAGTAATCTTCGTAATAACCTGAAGACAGGCTGAATGTACCCAACATAATTCTGCGTTTTGTTTCTTTTCCAAATCCTGCCTGCCGGTTTTTCTTGTATAAGTCGTTTAACAATCCGGCTCCCCGGCGCTTGCCGTAACGAATCCCATCGAACCTGGATAAGTTGGAACTGGCTTCGGATGAAGCCAATATATAATAGGTCGGTACAGCAAATTCTGTATGGGGCAGGCTTATTTCGATAATTTCCGCAGATTTATCTTTTAATACTGATATAGCTTCATTTACCCGGCCTTTAATATCCGGGTCTATTCCGTCTAAAAAATACTCTTTTGGCAGTCCTATTTTGAGGCCTTTTATGTTTTCTGTTAATGCCTGGCTGTAATCGGGTTTAGGTATATCTACGCAAGTACTATCGTTGGAATCAGGGCCGGATATAATATCCAATAGACAGGCGCAATCCCGGATATCTCTAGATAATGTCCCTATTTGGTCTAAACTTGAGCCGAAAGCTACTAAACCGAACCGCGAAACCCGGCCGTAAGTAGGCTTAAACCCGGTAACGCCGCAAAACGCTGCCGGTTGGCGAATAGAACCGCCGGTATCTGACCCCAGAGCTAAGGGCGATATCCCGGCTGCAACCGCAGCCGCCGACCCGCCGGATGATCCGCCGGGAACGCAGGCATTGTCCCACGGGTTCAAAGCCGGCCCGTAATAGGAGGTTTCGCAGGATGATCCAAACGCGAATTCATCCATATTCGCCGTTCCTAGTATAACTAATCCCGATTTTATCAAACGGTCTATAACGGTTGCGTGGTATGGAGAAATATAACCCTCTAAGATTCCGGATGCGCAGGTTATAGGACGGTTTTTTATAGAGATATTATCTTTAATCAGAACCGGCACCCCCCAGAGAGGAGAATGTGCGGCTGATTTATCGGGAATAACCGGATTATCGAAAAGATTGACTACCGCATTTAAAGAAGGGTTGAATTTGCGGATACGCTGGCTAAAATAGTCTAAACTTTCGGTAACCGAAACTTCTTTTTCGCGGATTTTTTTAGCGATTTCCCATCCGCTTAGATTTCTTAGGTTCATATCAGTCAATTACTTTCGGTATTTTAATAAAAGCGCCCTCTTTCTCGGGAAAAATATCACGGATTAGATTGACTTCGTCGAATTTACGTATCTGGTCATTGCGGTAAATGTCGGACGTATTATGGAGATTAAAAGAGGGCGGAATATTAGTAAGGTCTAATTTATTAATCTTTTCAATAAATCCGATAATTTCAATAAGGTCGCGGGAATAATCATCCAGCTCAGCGTCAGCTATCTCTATACGGGCAAGGTTTGCTATATATTCAACTTTATGTTTGTCGATTTTAGCCATATTTATTATTAAGCTATGATATCGAAACGGGAAAACTTAATATTATCATCTCAAGGCAGAAAAGTCAAAAGGAATAAAGCCGACGAATTGACTCACATTAAATGTTACCCAAATTAAATTTCAATTGCTTCGTTGACTCATCATTAATGTTACCGAAAATATCCCCTTAGAAAGGCGGGTATATTATGGGTCCCGGAGCAAGAATGGAATATTTAAAAAGCATCTATTTAGGCTATAAAACAGCTTCTAAAAAAGAGAAATCTTCCTCTATCTTTCCGCGCAGTCTGTAAGTATTGGCATGCCGGCTGTGAGCTGTCCGACAGCGGACAGAATCCTCTGCTTGTTCATAGCTTATCAACCCTGCTTATCAACCCTGCTTATCAACCCTGAATATAGCAATAAACGAAAAACAACAAAATCTCTAAAGTTACACCTGAGGTCACACCTCAGGTGTAACTTTACAGACTCTGTGTATAGTTTGGCGAGATAGGTTTAAAATATCTCCTATTTCTGTAATCGAATACCCGCGAGATTTTAACTGAGTGACCATATATCTCAAAGCGTCTTTATGTTCGGGAAGCTTAAACCTCTTTTTATTCTTCACTTTATTCAATGCTTCCTCAAAATAAAATATATCCTTATCCTTACCATTATAAACTTCCTTAATAAAGTCAAACATTCCGCTCATGAATTTATCCACGGCAAAAGGCCTTTCTATACTATCCCGGTATGAACGATTCACCCCCTCGGCTAATAACCTTTTATAAATAGACCGGGCAGTGTTTACATCATCGTTCAACATTTTTAATACATATTCGTAATTAATGAAGGTATCCTTCTTAATTTCTCTAAGATAAGGCATTAATGAAAACCAGCGGTAATCTTGGACATCGTCACATAAACCAGCTTTAAAAGGATTAAGATGTATATATAAGGAAACTACAAGAATATAGATATCGTCGTTACATAAACACGGCCTATACGCACCGCCAAATACGTGCCCCTTTCGGTAATATTTACGATTAAACGACATAGCATACTGTTCTAGTAAACTCTTCATGGCTAGAGATAGATTTGCATCTTTAATTTGGAGTAATAAATGAAGGTGGTTAGGTAATAAAGCAAAAGCGAATATACGTAAGTTAAATTCCGGAACAATCTCTTTAAGCAAGCCCAAAAAACGTAAGTAGTCACTATCTTCAATAAAAATTTTCTCGGTTCCCGGCGCCCTCTGAGTAATATGATAAATACCACCAGGAATAATAAGTTTCTTATCAACTCTGAAATACCTTTTTATCTTTCCCTCTTCAATTAGGGTATAGATATCTTTAGTCGCCATCTGCTTTACTTACTTTTTTTGGTATGCTGTAAAGTTACATTTCAGGTCACACCTCAGGTGTAACTTTAGAGAAAAGTCCTCCTCCCCCATTAACTAATTATATATGCGTAATCTGTGGTTGGCAAGCTGTAAAGTTACATCTGAGGTCACACCTCAGGTGTAACTTTACAGCTTTGATTATAGACTATATGCGCAATGAATGCAATAAACGCTATGAGCGCCATAAACGCTATGAGCGCAATAACCGCTATGAGCGCAATAAACGCCATGATTAAACTTTGCACCTACGCGGTGCAAAGTTTTCTACGCGGTGCAAAGTTTTAAAATCATTAGGAATTATATAGGCATTTATACAGGCGTATGTATTGGTTGAGGCTTATTGCATCAGGCCGCAGGTCAGGCGGAATATCGGCAGATACCAGCATCCGTTCAGGAGCCGGACAACCAAACTGTTTCTTAACAACATTCAATATTTTTTTCCTCCTTAAACTGAACGACTTACGCAAAAAATTCGAGAAAGCATTTTCGTCGTTAACGATAAAGCCTGAATCCGGCATAATATCGAATTCGACTAAAGCTGAATCGACATTAGGTTCGGGATGAAAATATCTTTTCGGTATATTAAACAATATTTTCTTTTGCATATACAGGCTGGTGAATACGGTCAGGTATCCGTAGTCTTTGGTCGAAATACAGGCACATAGTTTACGGGCAAACTCTTTCTGTACGGTCAAGAAGGCTTTGTTTATTTTCTTCCGGTTGTTAATTAAAAATTCAATAATATCAAAACTCAAATGATAGGGTATATTCCCAACGACAGCAGAAAAATGTTTATCAACGACATATTCACGGATATCGGCCGGCACAATAGTCAAGGCGGTTTTTTCCGTAAACTTATTACGAAGTATTTTGATTAATTCAGGGTCAATTTCCACGCATTCCAGGGGCGCATTTTTTTGTAACAGAAATTCTGTTAACTCTCCCCGTCCGGCTCCGATCTCGAGAATTGGATAACCGCCTTCAGCTTTGACAGCAGCGGAAATTTTCTGAAGATATTTTTTGTTTGTTAAAAAATACTGGCTGAGATATTTTTTCGCCGGCATAATAAATAATTATTTAAACTGTAATCGCGCCGCCAGTTTTATCGCGGCGGCCATCGGGTTGACATCGATTAAGCCCGGCTGGCCGGAAAGGTTAAAAGCCGGCCCGTGTGCCGGCGAAGTACGTATAAACGGCAAGCCTATAGTCAGGTTAACGCCGTGAGAAAACTCTATGCTCTTGAAAGGGATCATTCCCTGGTCGTGATAGACGGCTATTACCAAGTCATATTCTTCATATAGGAGGCTGCGGAATAATGTGTCTGACGGATAAGGCCCCGCAAATTTTGTATCATCTACATCGGAATTAATCTTATCAATGGCTTCTTTTAACAAAATGTCCTCATCTGCTAAATAAGTTTCTACCCCCGCATGCGGGTTCAAACTGCATACGCCAATGCGCGGTTGTTTAATGCCAAATAAATATTTCAGCGCATCGGCGGACAGTTTGAAGGTTGTATAAATATTTTTCAGGTTGAGATGTTTTGGGATATCCCTTATCAATATGTGCCGTGTCAAAAATACGGTTTTAATTTTTTCGCCGACCATCATCATTGCAAACTTTTTTACTGAAAACTGCCCGGCCAGAAATTCAGTGTGCCCGGAGAAATCAGGCATGTTTTTCCGGACAGCCTCTTTGGATAAAGGAGCAGTTACAAGTGCGGCTTTCGTATCGTTTTTTAAAATCCTGGTTGCTTCCCGGATATATTCAAGTGCCGCCTTACCGGAATATTTTGACGCGTTTTTGGCTATTCTGCCTTTAGTATTATCTAAATTTATAAATTCTACGCCGGGCCGAATTCTTTCAAATCCGGCTAACGGTTCAAATATACACCGGTCACCTATGATAGTAAAATCATATTTTGACTCTTCCAGGTTAGATATCGCCTGTACTATTTGATACGGGCCTATACCGGCAGGGTCACCGGAAGTAATAATTATTTTAGGTTTCATTGAATATTTTGATTACGGCATTTTTTTGCAACTTATTTAACCATTTACTGAACAAGATATCGTATTTGCTGGCATACAGGTAGTCGTAGATCTGGTTTTTGACATTACGCAGGCTTAGTTCAGTCGGCGGATTTTTTTCAGTAACAATAAATATATAATGCCGGCCGTCAATCGTAACCGGCCGCATAGGCTTATCTAGTTGTGCGTTGAATATGGTTTTAAGCTCTTTGCGTGATTCGCCTTCAAAGAGTATGCCGCTGACTTTGTTCTTGCGGTATTCTTCTATAATATCGTCCGGGGTACGGGCGGATTTAAGCTGTTCAAAAACCTCATCTGCCTTAGCCTTTTGAGCGAACTGCAGGCCGATATAATTAACAGAAGCCGGGCGGACAAAATCTTGTTTGTGAGCCTGGTAAAAGGCCGTGATTTCATGAGGTGTTATTTCGACTTTATCCTCTATCTCTTTATTGATAATTTGCCGCATAAGGATCTGGTCACGGATTTTTTCGCGTAAAGATATTACAGTTAAGCCCTGTTTTATAAGAGAGTTTTCAAAATCTTCGCGGTATTTGAATTGATCTATAAATTCGTCGAGCCGTTTATCTATTAAATCCCGGGGAATTTGAAATTGCTGTTCTCGTGCGGCTTGTACGATAAGCTTATCTTCGATTAAATCATTTAAGGCGTCTGATTTGGTATAATTAAAATCCGTATCGTCAAATTCCGGATTTTGAGCCGAAGCTTTGAGTTTTATTACGTTCAGGTAATCTTCGACTTCCGATTCTGTTATGACAGTATCATTAACAACTGCCATTATTTTATTTGCTGCACCCGCCTGTGCTGTTATTAACAATATACACACCGTTATGGCTATTCTCTTAATCATGGCCTCTCTCCTTTTAATTTTTGTTTATTTTATACTGTTTGCGTAAGGCTTGTGCCTCTATACGCAACAATCTGCAATATAAGTCTAATCCTATCTGCCAGACAAACCCATGTTGTTGTTCGCCCAGGATATTTCCCGCACCTCTAATCTCTAAGTCTTTCATCGCTAAATCAAACCCTGCGCCAAGTTGTGCGTATTCGGTGATAGCCTCGATTCTGCGCCTTGCTTGCTGTGACAATTTTATGCCTCTGGGCAGTAAAAAATAAGCATATGCTTGCACGTTAAAACGGCCGACTCTGCCACGCAGTTGATGCAAGTCGGATAATCCGAACATATGGGCATTATTAACTATCAAAGTGTTGGCCGTAGGTATATCTATTCCGGATTCAATAATCGCGGTCGAAATCAGACAATCGACCTTTTTATTTTTAAAGTCTATCATTGCCTGTTCCAGTTTCGATGCCGGCATCCGGCCAAAAGCCGTTCCTATTCTCATAGAACCGGGCAGAATTTTTTTCAGCATAGACTTAGTTTTAAATAAATCCTTTATCCTGTTCTCGATAAAATATACTTGCCCGGACCGTTTATACTCGTTTAAAATGGCTTCCTGCACTATATCCTTGTTGAAACCTTTTACGTAAGTTTTAACTGCCAGCCTGTCTTTAGGCGGTGTCTTTATTATAGAAATATCTTTTATCTCTGTCAAACCCATATATAAGGTGCGGGGTATGGGAGTCGCGGTTAAGGTGATTACGTCTACCCCGACTTTAATGTTGCGTATCTTGCTCTTTTGTTTAACTCCGAATCTTTGTTCTTCGTCTATGATGAATAATCCGAGGTCTTTAATTCCGAAATCTTTAGATAACAGCCTGTGTGTGCCGATGATTACGTCGATAAATCCATTTTTAAAGTTTTTAACAATTTGCTTTTGTTCGGAACGATTACGAAAACGTGACAACATCTCTACACGTACGGGGAACTTCTCTAAACGTTCTTTAAAATTATAGTAATGCTGTTCGGCAAGTATAGTTGTGGGCACTAAGAAAATTACTTGTTTGGAATCCATGACCGCTTTGAAGGCGGCTCTCATAGCTACTTCGGTTTTACCATATCCTACATCACCGCATATCAGCCTATCCATTGCCCGGCGGTTTTCCATATCCTCCTTTACCTGCTGCAGGGTAATTTGCTGGTCTTGGGTCTCTTCATACTCAAACGTATCTTCAAAATCTTTCTGCCACTCGGTATCCTTACTAAAACTATGCCCGCCAAGAATCTGCCTCAGTGCCTGGTCTCTAACCAGGCTAACGGCATATTTATGTATAGACTTCTTAGCCCGTTCTTTTATACTATGCCATTCCTTACTCCCCAGTTGTGAAAGCCTCGGTGTCCTGCCGCCCAGATTTATGTATTTCTGTACAAAATGAGATTTTTCTACCGGTACGTATAGTTTTTCTTGGTTTCTGTATTCGATTTCTAAACATACTTTTTTCCCTTTTTTAGTTTCCAACCGTTTTTTTCCCAGATACCGGCCTATTCCGTAGCTTACATGAACAACTAAATCGCCTTTACCTAAATCAAGCTTTCCTTCGAGCGGTTGTTCTTCATAAAGATAGGATAGCTTCTTTCTTTCAAAAACCGGCAGGATAAACAAGATATCATGTTCGGAAAAAAATATATAGTTTACCGGGTCAAAACTGGCCATTTTAACTACCTTGTCCCATTCCCATTGTACACGCACCGGAAAATCGAAGCCTGAACAAAAAACATCTAAGACATCGCCGGTTTTTTTCATATCGCCTTGTTGCATAACTTCACCGCATAATGTATACCCGAAGCCGGCCAGTTTATTTATAGTCTCATCCATAGATAAGACTTTGCCCTTGTAAATCTTGAAAGTCTTAAACGCCATTTTTATGCTTTACGAATCTTTTTATTGAAAAGAATAACAAGCGGCGAGGCAATATAAATAGAAGAATAAGTCCCGCTCACGACCCCTGCCAGGAGGCAGGCCGAAAACCCGTTAAGGTTCTGGCTGCCGAAAACAAGCAGGCAGAAAACGATAATAAGGGTTGTAAAAGAAGTAATAATAGTCCTCGATAGAGTCTGGTTCAAAGCTGCATTGATAATCTGAGGTAATTTTTCTTTTGTCATTTTATGGGTAAGTTCACGTATACGGTCGTATATTACGATAGTATCGTTTATAGAATACCCGGCAATCGTCAAAAGTGCCGTAACTACAAGCAGGTCGATCTTGTAAGAGAAAAAAAGAACTATCGCCATGGCGATTAAAACATCATGGAACAGCGCAATAATTGCGGCAATACCGAATTCAAAGTGTTTAAACCGGAAAACAACATATATCAATATGCCGGTAATAGCAAATATAACCGCAAATATTGCCTTATTCCTTAATAAACGGCCTACTACGGGGCCTACTTTTTCAACCCTCATAATATCATATCCGGCAGGATAGCCGTCTTCTAAGACCGTTTTTACCTGTGCATAGGTATCTGCAGACGATTTTATGCCGATTGTATTATCTTCTGGATATTCATATAAATCAAAATCCTTAAGGCCTGTCCGTGAAAGTTGTTTTCTTAAAGTTTCTAAATCAACCGGCCCCTTAAACTTATATTCCTGAATCTGCCCGCCGGTAAAGTCTATGCCGAACGCCGACTCTCCTTTTTGAGCAAAAAACACTCCTCCGGCAACGATTATTATCGCGGATATGAAGATAAAGAATTTTCCTTTATTGATAAAGTCAAATTGCGGATTTTTAACAATCCTGAACATAATCAGGTTCCTGAGGATATTCCGGGAAACCAAAAACTCAAATATAACCCGCGTAAAAATTAAAGCGGTAAACATCGACGCCAGAATCCCCAGGCTTAAGGTTACTCCGAATCCTTTAATAGGGCCGGTACCGAATATAAACAAAAATACTGCGGCTATTAAAGTTGTTAAATTAGAATCCAATATCGTTTTAAACGCTTTGTCGTAACCTAAACGTAAAGCAATCGAAAGCGGCTTTTTTAGGTGCAATTCTTCTCTAATACGTTCATAGATAAGGACATTAGCATCAACTGCCATACCCACAGTAAGAATTATTCCGGCTATACCCGGCAAGGTCAGGGTTGCACCTAAAGCACTCAGGGCTCCTAAAATCAAAACCAGATTGAATATTAAAGCAAAAATACAAATTCCGCCGGCTATCAGATAATATATGAGCATAAACAAGGCTACACAGGCTCCGCCTAACAGGGTTGCTTTTATGCCGTCCTGGATAGAATCAATTCCCAAAAGCGGGCCTACAGTCCGTTCTTCTTCAACTTCTAAGGGGCAAGGTAAAGCACCTGACCGTAATACAAGCGCTAACGTAGCGGCTTCTTCGGGGGTGAAATCTCCGGTAATTCTGGCTTTGCCGGAGAGTATAGGCTCTCGTATAACAGGTGCGGATTTTATCTTACCGTCAAGAATGATAGCAAGCCGTTTATCGGTATTCTTCTCGGTAATTTCTGCAAATTTTTTTGACCCTTCGGGGCTGAATTCAACTTCGACTTCCGGTAATTGCATCAATCCTGACCCAAAGGAAGATTTTGCGTCGGCAAGAGCTTTACCGGTTAAGACCGGTTCTTTTTCAACCAGTAACTTACGGTCTTCAAGGTTTTTCCATTCATACTGAGGTTGAAGTGTTTCAGTGTTCCTTTCTATTATTTTGGGATCATCAACGACTAACCGAAATTCTAATAGGGCAGTTTTACCAATAACGTTTAACGCTTTTTCCCTGTCTACAACACCGGGCAACTGAACCAGTATCCTGTTTTGTCCCTGCGGCTGTATGACCGGTTCTTTAACGCCTAATTCATCGATACGGTTCCGGATAATTTCTACAGCTCTTTGTGCTGCGCCGTTTTTTTCCACTATAGCTTACCCCTACTAAGTCTCCGTTTTTTTCTTTTGCTGTTAACCCGGATGTATCTGCCCGGTAGACTAAATGCATACCGCCTTCTAAATCCAGGCCTAAATTAATCTTCTCTTGAAGCGGAAAAGCTAATATAAGGCTTAAACCCAGTACGCCAAGAACTACTAATGCTTTTAATCCCAGATTCTTATACATATTGTGCCTTTTTATTATGCCCGGTTCCGCAGGGTATGGGACGTAGGGAGGGTAAGACGTGAAAATTTATACATCCGGCATCCTGCATCCCTGCCTGCCCGGCTGCGCCGGCCGGCAGGCTACGGAACGTACTTACTTACTCACTTTATAGGATATAGCGCTTTTATCTACTTCGATACGCGTGTTGTCATCTATCCTCAACACAAAAGTCTTTTCCTTAATATTGACGATTATCCCGTGCATACCGCCTACAGTAACGACCTCTTCGTTTTTTTGCAGGTTTTGAACCATCTCTTTATGTTTCTTTTGTTGTTTTCGTTGCGGCATAATAATGAGAAAATAAAAAATTAAAAAAATGATAATTAGTGGCAAAAATCCCATAAATCCCGGCGCTTGTCCTTCTGGCATGATTATCCTCCCTTATTTACATGTTACGTTAAGATTTACATTGTTCGGTGTTCCGTAGGATGTTAGATGTAGGATGTGGGATGTAAAATATACCGCTCACTATTACCTGCGGAACTAGCCTGGTTATATTTTATTATTTTTGTTCTTTGTCGCTACCTTCAACCGTAGAATTTTTAGGTTTATTTTTTGCCGTATCTTCCTTTTTCTCCTCACTTTGGCTGGATTTGTTATCTTCAGCCGGTTCTTTTTCAGGCGTATCCCCGGTTTTTTCTTCTTCAGCCGGTTTTTCCGAAACTGTCTGCTCTGGTTTTTCGCCGGTATCCTGTTCAGATTCCCCGGACGTTGTTTTATCCTCAGATTCCTGCTTATCCTCAGACTTCGGAGGTTTTTTCTTCTTTCTGTGAGGTTCTAATATAGACGGATTTGTTTCGGCTTTTTTAGCTTTTTTCACCAAAGATTTGACAGTATCGGTCGGTTGTGCACCTTTATCGACCCACTTCTCAAACTGTTCAAAATCCACTTTTAAGGATTTCGGGGTTTTAGACGGGTCCCAGAATCCGATCTGTTCAACAAACCTACCCTCTTTTTTTGACCTCTTCTCATCGACCACAATCTTGTAATGGTAGCGTTTTTTAGTTGATTTTGCCGGTTTACGCAGCCTTATCACTAAGCTCATATTTCTCCTTTCACATTATTACCGTATTGTCAAAAGTTTTTAAAGTGTAAGAATACCGCAAAATATCCCGTTTGTCAACAAAACTCGAATGTTTTGATCGGGAATGTTTTAAGAATCTCGTGAAAGAAACAAAGGCTTGTCATTATTTTGCTATATCACAAACTACACCGCCAACTAAACGGCATACATTCATTGCGAATGCCAGGTTTAAGGTATTCAGGGTATC
>CAZBZJ010000012.1:0-9148 GCA_964496355.1 uncultured Planctomycetia bacterium
ATCCGGCAATAAATTTTTGCCTGCCAACACGTTCTATCCTTAAAAATACCTTTTTTATGTTGAAAAACCCTTTATTTCTGGTAAAATTTTCTAATGGGAAACGTTTACAAAAAAATTATAGGAGTTTCTATTCCGCTGTTTTTTGTATTTCTTCCTATATGTTTATCTTCGTCGACTTCAGAGACTCTCCGGCGATTAGGTGAAGACTATTATATTGAAGGAGACTATAAGAATGCTATATTAGAATTTAATAAAGCTGTTATGTCTGATCCTTCCGATGATGTTGCCAGGGAATATTTAAGGTTAGCGGAGAATAAAGTCCGTAAGACTAAGATTTCCAGATACTTAGATGAATATGGCTCAAAAGAAAGATTTTTGCCGCAAATAACAGAATCTCCAGATAAAAATAAGCGGGCCGAACAATCTGCAGAAACTAAAGAATATCTTATATCAAAACAGGAAGAGAAGATTGAACGGACTGTTCAGAAGACAATTCCGGCTTCTGAAGAACCTCCTTCTAAAAAAACAGATACAACTCAGCCTGACAAAACAAAAGCTGATCAAGAAACTCTTGTTTCCGGAGATTATCAATTAAGCTTTGGTGCCACAAGCGAAGATCTTTATTGGAAGAGGGCTAATTATAATCTTAATGAAAAAAATTGGCGTATTTTAGATGGCACCGCATTGAATAATTATGAGAATACTTATGATCCGGCTATTTATGATCAGTTGCGCCTGAAAGTCGATGGTACTAAAGAGAAGGGATTGGGTTTCTATACCAATCTGGATTTTAGCCCCTGGAGTTTTGTTGGAGAGACGAATAAAGTTACTATTCCCAGCGCTATTGGAGGTGATACCATAGATATACAGGCAAAGTACTGGTCTAATTCTAGATATACAATAAATGAATCAATTTTTACTAATTTAAACGGAGATATCCTTTCATTGCCAGAGATGAAAGTGGTTAATGGCAGGATATTACCTCTTACGGTTAGTTCGGTTGGCACAGCTGATTTTACTATTCCCGAACTTGAAATCGATCGTGAGTTCTGGCCGTTAAGAGAACTCTGGTTTGATTATGCTCAGGAAGGGTTGTATTTTAAAGTTTACCCTGCGGGGTTAGAAAAAGAAGCCTATGCTTCCGATGACCCTTTACAATTATCTAATCACCATATTTATTGGGAGGAATCACCCTGGTTGGATAGCTGGAAGCAGGGGAATGTGAATACAGGGGCTGCACCTGAAGATTTCTGGGAAGGTAAATGGGATGATGCTATAAGTTTTCTTGCTAGAGATAGTTCGGGTTTGAGGCTGACTAATCTGCGAGGATTGGATTTTTCTCTGTACGGAGATTGGTCGAGTATTGATTTTTCGTTTGCTTCGCCTAAAACTCTCTGGCAGGACTATGATGAATATACTAATGTTCAGGGCGTAGTCAGGCCTAAAATCTATTTTTCTGATAATTTAAAGCTGGGCGGAATATACGCAGGCAGGGTAGGATTTAATGAAGAAGAAGAACGCGATGCGACAAATCAAGCGTTTGGTGTAGATGTAACCGGTATGCCGTTTAATAAGACAAAGGTATCTGTACAAGCAGCACATTCAAAGTCCGAGAAAGATATAACGACTGCTTATAAGACTGACACAAGAGGCAACGCCGTAAGGCTTGAGGTTATAAATTCAACTTTAGATGAAATGATGGGAAAAGACTATTACGGTATCAGGCCGAAAGAAGAGAGCACCGATTTTTTCTATAAATCCCGGTTTGCTGTAACTCATATGGACGATGGATTTGAATCAGTATTATCAAATTATGAAAACACCAGGAATGATATGTTTTGGTCAAGACACCTGCATTTCCGGCGGCCTTTTGATTATTATTATACCGGCTTATACGGAGCAACCTTAGGATGGGACGATGTTGCGCCTTTTCGTATAGGTGATGGCGTAGATTATGGAAGAGATGTGGTGAGTTTAAGATTGGAATTTTTTAATTTACTCAACTCTAAACTCGACACCTTATTTGATGTTAGAAATGTACATTCTACCGACGGGAAATTCATAGAGAATGTTTCCCGGTTAGAAGCAACTTATAGGTTAACCGATAGGTTTACAGCTAAAGCTTTAGGGATTTACCAGAAAATGCCCGATACGGTTGGCGGTTTGGATCCGTTTTTGATAGATGAGGATAGAGATGAACCATATAGAAATACTGCAGTTCCCGATGGAGAAGACCCTTCTTTAAAGACAGTTTCGGTAGGCGGTGAATACCGGCTTGCCGAATGGATAACACCTTATTTCATCTGGGAACGTACGAATGATGTGACTATAGCAACTAATAATTTTCCGCGTGGAGTTTTTAACAGTACATTCTTAGATACTTTTACCGAAGAGAATATGGTTTTCAGGAGACAGGTGCTTCAGTTATACAGGGGTTCGTTTTTTCCGCAGGCTCCATATCCTTACTTTGATATTTTTAGGGCTGGTATTACTTTAAAACCGCGTGATGATTTAGAGATAGGGTTAGATTGGGCTAAAAACGAGAATGAATGGGCACAGGCTATCGATGACAACTCAAATCATATAGGGTTTGAATTAGCTTACAGGCCTGTGGATGCTCTGGGGCTTTATTTTGCTTATACCTATACTAAAATGAATGATATTTCCGAGCTGAATGACAAGTCTGAAGTCGTTAAACGCAGCCACCATAACTTTTTCTCGGAAATAAGGTATCGGGTAGATGATAATAGTGAATTGATAGCACAGTATGGTGCGGGAGGTTATAATCCCTTTGGCGTAGAAGTATATAGCCCGTTTGGCGGCTCTTTAGCAGCCCTGGATACACAGCACATCGTAAGAGCGTATTACAGAAAGAGGTTTTAATAATGATAGAAAGAGAACGTCCTATATTCGATGAAGAATTGACCGAGCGTTCAAGAAGAAATTTTTTGATATTGGAAATATTGAGGCGGCGCGGCCCGTTAAGCAGAACAGAAATATCTAAAGTGTCTGGGATTAATCCGGTTACGATATCTCATTATTTGGATAAATTGATGGTTCAGAATATAGTCCGGGAACGCCAGCATGATACTTCATCCGGAGGCAGGCCGCCTATGTTGTTAAACATTAACCCGGAAGCAGGGTTTACTCTGGGTATAGGGATGAACCTTTTCGATAGTATGGGGGTGATTATCGATTTAGAAGGCAATGTAGTTTATAAATATAAAAGAGATAAACCTGCTACTACTCCCAATGAGATTATCGAGACAATAGTAGCTATAATCGAAGAACTTTTGAAATCCGCCGGCCAAATAACGGATAAGATTAAAGGTATAGGCGTAGGGTTGGGTGGTATTATAGATAGCAATAAAGGCATAATACGGTGGCCGCAAAAAGACGGGAACACCTTTTTTTATTCTTATATTTCGATGCCGATAAAAAGTTATTTAGAAGAGAAGTTTAACCTGCCGGTATATATAGGTAACGATGCAAATCTGGCTTGTTTTGCGGAATACTGGCTTTCTTTAGACCCGGAAATCAAAGATGTGGTATATTTATTTTCGGGTGTAGGATGCGGAATTATGATTAACGGCGAATTATATACCGGTTTCGACGGATGCGCAGGAGAATTGTTTATTAACAAACCCCATAATGAATCTGTGCCTTATTTAGGCGATTATTCTTTTTTTGGGCAATGGTCGCATGATTTATCTTTGCTTGATATAGCCAAGGAATTGACAGCTAAGAACCGGGATGTTGATATACATACTTTGGATGATGTTTTTAGCGCGGCTAAAGAAGTGCCGGCGGTAAAAGAATTAGTCTTAGAATCAGCCAGAGCATTAGGCATAAAGATATCATTGCTTGTTAATATTCTTAATCCGCAGGTGGTTATAATCGGCGGCGGTTTAGAAAAAGGCGGGTTTGAATTTGTAGAGAATATTTACCAGCATATTAAAAAACATGCTTTTGAAGAGATGACTAATAATCTAAAAGTAATCCCGTCTTCTTTGGGCAGCCAGGCGTCGGCTTTAGGAGCAGCTAATTTGGTAGTTAGAAATATCTTTACATATATTTAATAATCCGCTATAATTTTTTTAGATGGGTCAATTATATATCTTGAAAGGGGGATTAGATGAATAATAAAATTTTCCTTGTTATCTTTATTATACTTTTTTTAGCCGCGGCTGTATTCGCTTATCTTTTTTATAGCCAGGCTCAAGGCTTATTGCAGGATAAACAACAACTCCAGAGTCAAAACGAAGGTTTACAAAACGAAGTCGCGAATTTAGAACAGCAAAACCGGAGTTATCGGGACAAGACTAGAGAGTTGACTTCCAGGCTGGAAAATATTCAGAACGAGCTGGACAGGGTGCAACGTGAACGCAATAGTATTCAACAGCGGCATCAAGAAGCCGTTCAGACTAGAGACGCTTTAATGGAGCGGATTGAAGAATTACAGCAAGTACGAGTCGAAAGGCCAGCGGCCGGTGCAGGGCCAGGAGCCGGCAGAGAAGCGCCTGATGAATATTGGCAGGATGTCTTGCAGAAAAAAGCAGAGCTTGAGGCTAAAGTCGAAGGTCTTCAATCTCAGCTAAAAAATCAGATGGTTAAAGTGTCTGATTATAAGTCGAAGAACGAAGATTTACAAGATAGAATAGATGAGATACAGAAAGAACAAGAGCAGATAAGAAGGAAAATAGAATTCAACCAGCGCACTATAGATATTCTTACTAAAGACTTAGTAAGAGAACGCGAAGATAAAGCTGCAATAATGACCGAAGTAAATAAATTGAAAAACGAAAATGTAGAATTGTTATCTGAACTTAAACTTGTCCGTAAAAATAGACAGAATTTACGCCAGAAGTTAAATGAGGTATCTGATCAGAAAGAAATATTACAGCGTAAAATTAGTGGCATGGAGACTACTTTAAAGGATAAAGCAATGGAGATAGACGCTCTTCAGCGGCAATTATCCGGGGCTATAGCTTCAGCTAAAGACGTAATGCCTGGCGAAGCTAAGGCAGTGGAACTTCCTCCGATAGTTGTTAAATCCGGCTCCAAAGACAGGTCTACACCTACAACTTTACTCGAAGGCAGGATTCTATCGGTTAATGAGAAAGAGAATTTTGTTATAGCTGACCTGGGTAGTAGGGCAGGAATTAATCCAGGCGATACGTTTGTTATTTTACGTGACAACCAGAAAATTGGCGGCCTTGAAGTTATAGAAACCCGAGCCGATATTGCGGCTTGCGATATTACTGAACAAGGTGGACGACGAATTCGTGAAGGAGACATTGTCAGATTTATCCCGTAATGCCAGAGAGGATCAGGATTCTTCTGTTACTATAAAAGACGTAGCTAAAGTTGCGGGTGTTTCTATCGCTACGGTATCCCGCGTTCTGAACAACTCACCTTTTGTAAAAGAGAAGAATAAAATAAAAGTTAACCGAGCCGTTAAAGATTTAGGGTATAAACCCAACGTCTTTGCGCAACGCCTGGCCGGCGGTAAGCTAAACGCCGTTGGTTTGATTATACCGGGTTACGAAGGAGTGTTCTACTCCTTTTATGCGCAGGAGGTAATAAGAAATATAGGGTTTGGTTTGGAATCTTTAAAGAAGGATTTGTTTTTGCATATGTATTGGAATAAAGATAACTTTAATTCCGGTTATGTAGAAGGAGTTATTTTTGCAGATATTATCAGAAATGAGAAGCAGCTTAAGAGAATAGTCGATGAAGAAATACCGTGTGTGGTTATAAATAAAACAATAGAAGATTTACCGGTAAGCTTCGTGGCTATAGACAATAAGAAAGGTGCAGAAGAAGCAGTAAAACTTTTAATTGATTTAGGGCATAGGCGTATAGCACATATAACCGGAGATTTAAACGCTCAATGCGCACAGGATCGGTTATCGGGATTTAAGTCTATTTTAAATGATTCGGGCATACAAATACCGGATTATTTTATTCAGGAAGGTAATTTTTCGAGAGCTCAAGCAAGAAGGGCGGTAGAGTTTTTATCAGAGCAAAAAGTAAAGCCGACAGCTATATTTTGTGCTTGTGATGATATGGCTTATGAAATAATATTATGTTTATTGGAGAAAAAGATTAAAATCCCCGAGGATATATCTATTATAGGGTTTGATGATAACCCGCAATTCACTTACGGGCCGGTAGCTCTTACGACTGTTCATCAGCCTTTAGATGAAATGGTAAAACAAGCTCTTGCAATTTTGCAAGACCATATTTCAGGCGAAACACGAATCCCCATACATAAGGTTTTACCTACCAAACTGATTTTGGGCGACTCTACTACCTACGCTCCCAAATCATAGTTCGGAATCCGCAATTTATTGGTAATCCGTAATCAGTCCAGGATTAAGGATTAAGAGGTCAGTGGTAAGTAGAAGAATAACTTTATCAATTATAAGTTACGAGTTACAAGTTACAAATTATGCAGATTTACATATGTAAATTTTGGATCTGGGATCGATATTTGGAATTTTAGCCTGAATTATCTATGCACTATCTGTAGGGTAAATAATTACAAAAAACACCATATATTGTAGTTTTTATCCTTGACAAGCGATATTAAGAGTGCTAAGATTTTGGTGTTGTCTTGGTTATTTGTAATTATATGCCTACCAAAGTTAGTTTCACTTAAATTTATTAACTTTTTTTATGCGACAGATTATTTTCCATTCAGATACGTTAGCAATTATTTACCAACCAAATAAATAAAAAGGGGGGGCTTTATGGATTTAAAACTATCAGAGAATGCATTGACGGTTTTAAAAAAACGGTATCTTCAAAAAAACGAAAAAGGAGAAATCATAGAGACTCCCGAGAGGCTTTTCCTGAGAGTTGCTAAAGCTATAGCGGGGGCCGAAAAGAATTACGGGGCGACCGATGAAGAGGTTAATAAATTGTCTTCTTCTTTTTATAGAATTATGACCGATTTAGATTTTATGCCGAATTCGCCTACCTTGATGAATGCCGGATTAAAGATGGGCCAGTTGTCGGCTTGTTTTGTTTTGCCGGTAGCTGATTCGATGGAAGGTATATTCAATACCCTAAAATCCTGTGCATTAATTCATAAGACCGGCGGCGGTACAGGTTTTTCTTTCTCTAAGTTAAGGTCAAAAAACAGCCTTGTGTCTACTACCGGAGGGTTTGCTTCAGGCCCTGTATCTTTTATGAAGGTTTTTGATTCTGCTACTCAGGCAGTTAAACAGGGCGGACGGCGCCGAGGCGCTAATATGGGTATATTACGCGTAGACCATCCCGATATATTAGAATTCATAAAATGTAAAGGCGAAGAAGGGCATATCAGTAATTTTAATATTTCTATAGCTGTGACAGACGACTTTATGGAAAAAGTTTTTAATGACGAAGAATATAATTTAATTGATCCACATACAAAAGAAGTTAAAGGCAGGTTACATGCTGTAGAAGTTTTTGATTTGATAAGTAAGTATGCACATAATAACGGTGAGCCCGGTATAATTTTTATCGATAATATTAATAGAGAGAATCCGACTCCCGGCTTAGGAGATATCGAAAGCACTAATCCTTGCGGAGAACAGCCGCTTTTACCTTATGAATCCTGTAATCTTGGTTCCATAAATTTAAGCAAGATGATTAACGAAGGAATTGACGGATTTACTATTGACTGGGAGAAGCTAAAGGTTACGACGCAACTGGCGGTTCATTATCTTGACAATGTTATTGAAATAAACGAGTTTCCGGTTCCTGAAATCACCGAACAGAGCCGTAAAACCCGTAAAATCGGACTTGGAGTTATGGGTTGGGCTACGCTTTTGGGGTATCTGGGTATTCCTTATGATTCCGAAGAAGCCATCAGTTTAGCAGAAGAGGTGATGTCTTTTATAAAAGAACAGGCTGTAGAAAAGTCAATCCAATTAGCCAAAGAAAAAGGCACATTTTCTGCTTTTGGCCAGAGCATATATAAAGACGAAAAGTTGCCTTTACGCAATGCCACAATTACAACGATAGCGCCTACAGGCACGATAAGCATTATTGCCGGGCCTTGTTCTTCGGGTATCGAACCAATTTTTGCTTTAGTTTATCACCGTAATGTTTTAGAAGGGGAGAAATTATTTGAAATAGACAATGCTTTTGAGACTATAGCAAAAAAACGCGGTTTCTTTTCGGACAGTTTATTTGAACGTATTGCCCAGAATAACGGGTCGATAAAGGATATCCGTGAAATTCCCGATGATGTTAAAGAAATTTTCAAGACATCTATGGAGATAGAACCGAAATGGCATGTAAAAATGCAGGCGGCATTTCAAAAGCATACTGATAATGCCGTATCTAAAACAATTAATTTACCGCATTCGGCTACTTTGGATGATGTTAAAAATACATATATATTGGCTTATAAAATGGGCTGTAAAGGCATAACGGTTTATCGGGATGGTTCAAGAAAAATCCAGGTTCTTGATGCCAGGAAAAAGAAAAGCCAAGAATTCCTTGAA
Source organism: uncultured Planctomycetia bacterium (assembly GCA_964496355.1). Lineage (GTDB taxonomy): Bacteria > Omnitrophota > Gorgyraeia > Duberdicusellales > Duberdicusellaceae > CAZBZJ01. Next base: position 8,502 of record CAZBZJ010000012.1, read on the forward strand.
CAGGAATTAAGAGAAAAGATAGAAAAAGAAATTATCGCTGCGCCTAAACCCAGGCCCGAGGTTATAATCGGTACTACTACTAAGATGAATACCGGTTGCGGGAACCTCTATGTTACCATAAATCAGGATGAAGAAGGCGATTTCTTTGAAGTCTTTACTCAAATGGGTAAAGCTGGAGGATGTGCGGCATCTCAGTTAGAAGCAGTTGGAAGGTTGATATCGTTGGCTTTAAGAGGCGGTATAGACCTTAAAGTTATCGTAGAACAACTAAAAGGTATAAGGTGCCCTTCGCCGTCCTGGGCTAATGGAAGAAAGATATTTTCTTGTGCAGATGCTATTGCACAAATATTAGAAAAGAGAATGCGTGATCAGCACAATATTACGCCTGTGAAAAAATTACAAGGGCCGGAAAAGGGACAGGAGGATGAAGAGTCTTTAGAAAAAGTCGCTGTTTCTTTAAAAGAAGTTAATGTCGTAGGTGTATGCCCGGATTGCGGGGATTCTCTCAGGTATCAGGAAGGGTGTGTAGGTTGTGCGAGTTGCGGGTATTCGCGCTGTTAAAACGCAGATTAGCGCAGATGTAATGCTGCCCGGTACCAGAACAAAGTTCGGTACCGGGCAGCCCAGAACCTGACCTCGTGCAAATT
>CAZBZJ010000012.1:9158-14997 GCA_964496355.1 uncultured Planctomycetia bacterium
GGCGGCGCCGAGCACTACGCCGAGCACCGAGATGCCGACCAGGGCAGAACCTGACCTCGTGCAAATTAAGTACATACTCAGGTTTTGGTTCTGGGCTGATTAATATTATTCTTGCCAAAAACTTGTAACACAGATTAAAGGAAGGAAGGTTTAAATGGATGATAAGGGTATTTTGCGCAAGTTGGAGGAGGCTGCGGGTAAAGATAAAGGCTCTATACCTTCGGCTAATCTATTCGGAAGTATAGGCTTTGATGGTGACAACGCCAGGTTAGGGTGGGTAGTTCCGCCGAATTTTTCGCAAGTTAAAGAATCACTTAAAGCCTTTACTCAAAAATCCGGAGATAAAGAAGAGTTTATTTTTGTCGGTATGGGAGGCTCTGCCAATGGCATAAAGACTTTAATCCAGCTAACTAACAGTAAGTCGATATATGTTCTGGATAGTTTAGACCCTGAAGCTATCGGCGGGGTATTGGCTAATATAAAAGATTTAGAGAAAGTATTAGTATGTCCTATAAGTAAATCCGGAACTACTAAAGAGACTCAATTAATTGCCCGCACTTTAAAAGATGCCGTAGGCAATAATTGGCAGAATCATTTTCTTTGGATTGCCGACAAATCGGCATTTTCCAAACTGGATAATTCCGGATGGTCTCAAGCAGATAAGATATCTATCCAACCCGACAATAAAGAAGATATAGGCGGTAGGTTTACCTGTCCGCACACCTTGATATTTCTTGCTCCTCTTTTTATAGCTTTGGGAAGGGATTTTGATAAGTTAGGTGATTTCTGGGGCAGATATATATCTGTGATAGAAAAGGCAAGAGAAGATGCTGCTAGTTTGGCTAATGAATACAGCCGGTCAGATGGAGAGTTTCAAATAAATGTACGTAAAGGAATCCATACAGGCATAACCAATTGGATAATTCAGCTTTTTCAAGAAAGTTTGGGGTCGAAGGCCGGGGATTTTTATCCTAAAACCATAGTTACAAGCAACTCTGATTTAATGCCTGGGTTTGATATGGTTGATTTAAAGGTTAACACCCGGGATTTATTGGTGTATACAGCCGGGGTAATGCATGCTTTACAGGTTTTTGTGGCAGTATTTGCGTATTTGAAAAATATAAATTTCGTTAATCAGCCTTACGTAGAGATTTATAAGAAAGAACTTAAAAACATTCAAAACCAAGATATGTGCAAGCCGCAAGTTACAGATTTACAGAAGTTAACGGAAGTTGTTGCACAGAATATAGGGACTGAACACAAGTTTATAGACGTGGTACTTTATTTTAAAGCCCTGCCGGATTTTAAGGAAAAGATTAAAAATAATTTATCTCAAACTTTCGGTGATAGACATATATCTATATTTGAAGGAAGTGATTGGAACCATCATTCTTATCAGGCAGCTTTTAAAGACATAAAATCATTTTTTGTGGTGGTTGTTCGGAATGAATACAAGAATAAATCAGATTTCGCAAATGAAGAATTAATCCGGCAAGATTATCAGACCCTTAAAAGCATAAGCAAAGCCACCTATAAAACTCTAAAAGACAAAGCTTTATATTTTTCGGTTACCCCTTAATTATGTTAGTTTATCCGGAATATATAATACGGCAGTTTATTATTTATTCAGCTCTTTGATTTTCTTATTAAGGTCTTTTATCTCTTTTATCATCGAATCGACTTTTTTAGTCTTTGTCCACCGGCTTTTAGGTAAACGCGCTAAGGTCTTGCCCATTTGATAACATATTTTTTCTTTACGCATACTCAAATTTACCGCTTCCATTCTATCCTGGCTTTTCTTAGATATCTTTTTCCAGTTCTTTTCTCCTTTTTTCAGAAGTTTGGAAGTTTCTTTGGTCATTTTGTCATATTCGGCAACAGAGTTTTTCCAGAGCTCTTGCAGCCTGCCCCTAAGTGCTGGTTGTTTGTTTTTAGCCATAGCCACCTCCTGAGTTTAACTTTTATTTTATATTGATATATTATACCATATCTTTATTGCGCCGCAAATAAATTGAACTTTTTAATTTTTAAGAAATGTGATAATATGTTATTTTATATCATTAATCAATATCGTAGTAATGTGATGAAAAGAAGCTCTGATGATTCAAAACAATGGGTGGCGATTGTGGATTTAGGTTCGCAATATACCCATCTTATAGCACGCAGAATAAGGGAGTTTGGTATCTATTCCGAAGTAGTAGAGTATCGTAAACCCGCTTCTTTTTATATATCTACTACCCCTAAAGCCATAATCCTTTCCGGCGGCCCTGCCAGTGTAACTGCTGCTAAATTCTGTGAATGCGACAAAGCTATCTTTAATACCGGCATACCTGTATTAGGTATTTGTTATGGCGCCCAGCTTATGGCTAAAGTTTTAGGAGGCCGTGTAGAAAAGGCGCAGACCCGTGAATATGGCAAGGCCAGGTTACGGGTGCGTTCTGATAAAGGATTATTGCGGAAGCTAGTTTCACGTACGCAGGTATGGATGAGCCACGGTGATAAGATAGTCAAAGTACCTAAAGGGTTTAAAATAACTGGATTTACCGAAGATGCTCCGGTTGCGGTGATGGAGAATCGCACCAGAAAATTGTATGGCGTGCAATTTCATCCCGAAGTTGTACATACCTTTGGAGGAAAGACTATACTGAAAAATTTCCTGCTAAAAATATGCGGATGTAAAAAAAACTGGAATATCAATTCGTTCATACAAGAACAGTCCGTTGAGCTTCGAAAAAAAGTTGGCGGCGATAAGGTGTTATGTGCTTTATCCGGCGGAGTGGATTCTTCGGTGTTAGCAATGTTTTTATACAAATTCCTGGGAAAAAATCTTGTGTCTATTTTTATAGATAACGGCCTTTTACGTAAAAATGAAGCTGATATCGTCAAAAAAAGATTTAAAGACCATTATCATATGGACGTAAAAATAGTAAATGCGCGCAGGGTATTTTTAAAGAACTTAAGAAGAGTAACAGATCCGGAAGAAAAAAGAAAGATAATCGGTAAAACTTTTATAGACGTATTTGAAAAAGAAGCTAAAAAAATCAGCCGTACAATAAAAAAAAGCAGCCCGAAACGACTGGAAATTCTGGCACAAGGCACTTTATATCCCGATGTTATTGAGTCTGAGTCTGCCTGGGGCGGGCCTTCGGCAACTATAAAGACTCACCATAACGTCGGTGGCCTGCCTGAAAAGTTAAATTTTAAATTGATAGAACCTTTTAAGTTTTTATTCAAAGATGAAGTCAGGATTCTGGGCAGGCAATTGGGATTGCCCAGTCAGATAGTTAACAGGCATCCTTTTCCCGGGCCAGGGTTAGCGGTTAGGATTATAGGAGAGGTGACCGAACAAAGGCTTAATGTTCTAAGAGAAGCTGATTGGGTTTTAATAGATGAAGTAAAAAAGGCTAAAATGTATGATAAGCTGTGGCAGAGTTTTTGTGTATTATTACCGGTAAAGACCGTGGGCGTAATGGGTGACGGGCGTACTTATGAAAAAGTTATAGCAATAAGAGCGGTGGAGAGTTCGGATGCTATGACAGCTACTTGGGCGAAGTTGCCGTATTCGCTGTTAGAGAGGGTTTCCAACCGTATAATTAATCAGGTTCATGGCGTAAACCGTGTAGTTTATGATATTTCGTCTAAACCGCCGAGTACTATTGAGTGGGAATAATCAAGGGGTAAGGATTAAGGGTTATGGATTAAGTGTATTTTTCACTTACCGCATAATCCTTGCCACTGAATCCTAAAAGGAGGCAGAGCAAAAAGTGAAGAAGAAGGGATTTGATAATGAGAAATACCTGGCTGAACAAAGCCAGGCCATATTAAAAAGAATCAGCCAGTTTGATAATAAACTATATCTGGAATTTGGGGGCAAGCTTTTATTTGATTATCACGCTGCCAGAGTCTTACCGGGTTTTGATGCTAATGTGAAGATGCGGTTGTTACAAAAACTTAAAGACAAAGCCGATATAATTCTCTGTATCTATGCTGGAGATATCGAGAGGCGCAAAGTTAGGGCGGATTTCGGTATTACATATGATGTGGATGCTTTAAAACTTATCGATGATCTTAAGGATTGGGGGATACAGATAAAGGCAGTTGTTATAACTAGGTTTGAAAATCAGCCGGCAGCTACTATTTTTAAGAATAAATTATCCAGAAGGGGGATAAAATTCTATACTCATCAATATACCCGTGGGTATCCGACGGATGTGGATACTATCGTTAGTGATCAGGGTTACGGTGCGAACGAATATATCCAGACAGATAAACCGCTGGTAGTTATTACCGGCCCTGGTCCTGGAAGCGGAAAGTTAGCTACTTGTCTTTGTCAATTATATCATGAGTATAAAAGAGGGGTGAAAGCCGGCTATGCTAAATTCGAGACTTTTCCGATATGGAATATTTCCTTAAAACATCCGGTTAATGTTGCTTACGAAGCCGCTACCGCTGATATTAAAGATTTCAATATGATAGATTCGTTTCATTTAGAAACTTACGGAAAATCAACCGTAAATTATAATCGAGACGTAGAAATTTTTCCAGTTCTAAAAAGGATTCTGGAAAAGATTACCGGCCAGCAGTCTTTATATAAATCACCTACAGATATGGGGGTTAATAGGGCAGGTTTTGGAATTATTGATGATAACATTGTTAGGAAAGCGGCTAAAGATGAGATAATAAGAAGATTTTTCAGGTATAGATGCGAATACGCTATGGGTTTTGTAGATAAGGAGACAGTTGAACGGATAGGGCTCCTTACAGAGGAGATGAATATTAAGCCCGAGGATAGAGCCGTAGTTAATTATGCCCGTCAGGCCGGTGCAGATGCCAAGGAAAACGGTAAAGGTAACCAGGGTATTTTTTGTGGTACGGCGATTGAATTAGGAGACGGAACTATCATTACCGGGAAGAATTCGCCGCTTATGCATTCGGCTTCGGCACTTATATTGAATGCAATAAAAAAAATAGCTGATATACCGGATAAGATACACTTATTGTCGCCTAATATTATAGAGTCTATTGCAGGTATGAAGAAGAATATCTTGTCTTTAAAGAGCGTAAGCCTTGATTTAGAGGAGACTTTGATAGCTTTAAGTATAGCAGCTGCTACTAATCCGGCCGCTAAACTTGCGATGCAGAGTTTAAACGAGCTAAAAGGGTGTGAAGTTCATATGACTCATATGCCGACTTCGGGTGATGAGACCGGCTTACGCAGATTAGGGGTGAATCTTACCAGTGACCCTAATTTTGCCAGTAAAAGATTCTTTATATCGTAAGTAGCTATGTATGGAACGTCCCAAGGATAGGGCTTGATTTATTCTTTCTTTTATGCTAATATACGCACATTATGTGGGCAATAATACAGATAGGTTCAAAACAATATAAGGTTAAAGAAGGCGATATTTTGCAGGTAGAGAGGATTTCCGGCTCTAATCAAGGCAAGATAACGCTTGACGAAATCTTACTTTTGTCGAAGAATAATTCTATAGCAGTCGGTACCCCGCATGTTAAAAATGCCAAGGCCGAAGCCGAAATCCTCGAAGAAAAGAAGGCCGATAAGAAGATAGTCTTTAAACGCAAACGCCGAAAAGGCTACAAAAGAAAGACCGGCCATAGACAGATCTTAACCAGCCTTAAAATTCTCAAAATCAAAAGTAAATAACCCCGTAATTACTAATACCGGTCATTTAATTCGGGACACATCCCATTTAAAAACTAAAAACTGAAGTTAAATGGGATGTGTCCCGAATTAAACATTTGTGGTAGAATAAATCTATGGCATATAAGAAATTCGTAGATTACGCAGAGATTTTACTTAGAGGCGGTTCTGGCGGTG
>CAZBZJ010000013.1:0-2581 GCA_964496355.1 uncultured Planctomycetia bacterium
TCCTCGAATACAGAATCGAAGTTGCCTACGGGTTGATGACAGTGTATGCCGAATAAAAGGTAAAGTTTATCCATATTATCTCACTTCTTCTCCCAATAATTCACCGATCTTATTTATATACGAAAAAAAGATCTCTTCAAAATCGCCGGTCTCTTCGGTGAAAGTATTCCACCAGTTCCAGTCACTGCCTTCTAGAATATGTAAGTAATTGGATACCAGGTTTTGAATTTCTTTTGACAGGTGCGGTTTCTTATTGTCGAATGTTTGTTTTATCCGGGCCAATAATTCCCAGTTGGCGTTGTTCTTATCCGATCCCGCCCAGACGCCGAAATCCGCATTTATCCAGGAACCCGGCCAGATTTTAGCCGGCAGATTAATCGAATCCGCAGTTTTCAGGTATCCGGATATAGTCTGGGATTTCAGGTTTGGATTTTTTTCGATGTTTGTATATAAGGTTTCGAAAAAATCCTTAGCATTATTGCGGTAATATTCCCAGGCATTTTCGCCGTCCATCGCTATAAGAAGGTGTTTTTTTTTGCAGGGTTGTTCAATGGCATTATGGGCTTCCATCTTTTTTATTATATCGAAAGCAGCAGCTTCTAAATTTTCCCATCCGTGATAGGTGAAACTTAAAGCGTTGGAAATTTCTTTGTTACGAAATAAAACATTGATGTCTTTATATTTATAAGCGCAGGCGGCGGTATCTATAAACTTTCTTTTTGCCGTATTTTTTTGAGATTTATATATTTGCTCTGCTGTTTTATGAAGGATATCTTCATCGGTGACAACCCATCTAAATTCATTCTTATTATAGAGGCGAAGAACGGCATCGCTTACGCTTCCTTCAGACGGCCAGGAACCGTGAATAGGCGAATCAAATATTCTTTCTGCCCTGATTTTTGCTTCTTTTATATGCCATTCGGCTTCTTGAGGATAGGAGAACCTAATTTTAGGCGTTTTTAAGTATTCAAAATGGTTCATTATATCGGTATCACAGAGTAGGGGCAGTATGGGATGGTAATAAGGGGTTATGCTAATTTCTATCTGGCCGGATTTAACCAGTTCTTTGTATAGGGGGATGATTTGAGATAGGATTTGGTATTGTTTATTTATAAGAAACAATTTATCCTTTTCGGTGAAGCCGCTCTTTTTGTTTATAAATTCTTTTATCTGGCTGTCTTCTTCTATACTTGTGTGGTGGAACCACGCCAGATTAAAATATAGCTGTATATCCCTTATTTCTTGATCGGTAATTTCAGAACCCTGCGTGTTCTGAGTTTTTTGATATAATTGCCAGTATTCCGGATAGATTTCGATCATTCTTTTTTTATTCGGCGGGAAAAAACGTTTAAGGATAAAAGCACGTTCGGATTCTGTTAAGTCTTGAGGTTTTTTTAAGGTGAGGATTAAAAATCTGTCTTTTGCCCTATTTTGTGTATAATCTAAGATCTGGTCGATTAATACCGGACTGAAATTAAAGTTTGCTTTAACGAAAGGATATTTACTTAGTAACCGGGCGAACCCATAGTAATCCTTGACTCCGTGTAACCTTGTCCAGGGGGTAAAATAGGTTTCTTCATCGACTTTCCGGTAATAAGGTTGGTGCATGTGCCATAAAAACAGGATAGTGGTGGGTTGCCTGGTTAGCTTCATTTTGAGAACGAAGTATAGCAGATTTTATCAAAAACGTTATCTTTAGATTCCAGACGCGATAAAAACTCTTTATCATAATGGTTATTCTGAAGTTGATTATAAAGAGTGTAAAAGTTTTCCAGATGTTCGGTGATCCGCTTTTTTGCATATTCTGTGAAGGTGCCGGTTTTCATTATAAATGGCCAGTCACTCGATTGCGCTAATAATAGTTCCCGGCTCATTTGGTTGAGCAGGCGTTTTTGCAGGCCGCTGGTATTTTTATGACGGGTAGCCATATCTGCCATGATGCGCCCGGCTCTATGCAGGTGGGGGTATATCCAGTCATTATTTCCGCATAACCAGACTTCGTTATACCCTTTCCATCCCCAGCTGGAACCGGCAGGTTCAATAACCTGGTTTCTGGGATAGAGGTTTAGATATTGGCTGGGAGTTATAAGTTTAATCTTATCCTGGTCAAAGTGTATCTTTCGGATAAGAAAATCCAGCCAGTTTATGCCTTCAAACCACCAGTGCCCGAAAAGTTCAGCGTCGTAAGGGCATAGTATAATCGGTTTTCTCCCTAAAACAGAACTGAGGTGTTCTGTCTGAAGTTGCCGGTTAAACATAAAATTACCGGCGTGAACAGCAGCAGTTTCTGACGCTTTATGCGGGTTATAGGGTTCTTTGTGTTTGGTTTCGCCGGTAATTCTGTAATATTTTATTCCCGTAAATATTCGTTGGCCGGCCGGCGATATATAAGGACGGATATAATCATAATCCAGGTCGAACCCAATATCCCGATAAAATTCCCGGTAATTATAATCGCCCGGATACCCCTCTTTTGAAGACCAAACGTTTTTAGAGCTTTCGGGGTCTCTTCCGAAGGCTGCAATCCGGTTGGGTGTCCAGTATGATGAATAGACTCCGAATTTTGGCCGGGGTTTAGCAA
>CAZBZJ010000013.1:2591-13942 GCA_964496355.1 uncultured Planctomycetia bacterium
GCCTTTGAAGTAACCGCATTCCGGCAGCCATATACCGTCGGGATTACGGCCGAAGTTATTCTGGTAACTTTTTACGCCAACTTCTATCTGTGCTTTGATTGATTCGGGGTTTACTGCTAAGAGCGGTAAAAAACCGTGGGTAGCACAACTGGTAATTATCTCCAAACCCGTTTTATTCTGCAGGTCTTTAAATACTTTTAAGATATCCCTGTCCCAATCGTTAATAAACAGCTTTTTAATTTCGGTAAACCGGTTGTAATACATTAAAGCTACCGAATTAATTTCAGGATCAAGGCGAGTCCGGTCGATTTCACGTTCGCAAAGTTCTATCATATTGTTTAAGTATTTTTCGAACCGGAATAATAATAAGTCGTCTTTCAGCATACTCGCTAGGGTGGGTGATACGTTTACTGTTATGTTAAAAGGGATATTTTCGTGTTCTAGTTTGGCCAGAGTAGTTAATAGAGGTATATAGGTGTCTGTTAACGCTTCGAAATACCAGCGTTCTTCCAGAAAATCTTCGTATTCGGGGTGCCGTACGAACGGTAAATGTGCATGAAGGACTATGCTTAAATATCCCTTCTCCATAATTATTCTTGCGTCCTTTCTACTATGGGGGTGCTTTTAATAGTATCTTTCTTTGAATAAGATACCGCTTTTATGGGAAAATCAAATCTACCTATGGGCAGGCTTAATCTAATGCGGAAAGTCCCGTCAGGGTTAAGCGGGATCTTTTTGCCGCGAAAGATTAAGGAAGCATCCGGTTCTGTCCGGCCGTAAACAATCAAGTCTGTAGCGACTTCTAAAAAAAATTTATGCCTGCCTTTTTTTGTAACGCCGGCAGAAAAATTTTCTGAAGCCCCTAACGAAGAGACTTGTTTTTTGAATATTTCTTCAAACTTTCTTTTGCGTTCTAAAGAGCTCCGGCCCATATCGTAAATACCGAGAATTTTATAATATTCATCTTCCGGCAGAACCCATTCTTCGGAAGTTTCGTCTGATATGCCGAAGGCTGGCGTCCAGGCTATATTAGACCGGCTCAGCATATAGAAGTCGCCTTTAGCACTTAGGAAACCTATTTCGATATAAAAAGATGTATCCGGCCGGGCAACATTTATATACCAGTTACGTGCTAAGTCATTTATCTGTATATCGAAGGAAGATTTAACCTTTGCATTTTTCAAAGACTCTGATTTGCCGATATCGTAGACCCGCAGTATCCGTTTTAATGACCTCTTTTCGTCTGCAGGAATCCCGGATAAAACCTTTTGGACCCGGCTATCTGATAAGTCCCAGTAGGTATGTATACACCAGGGGTCGCGAGTCAAAGCAACCATTTCATTGTCAGCATACCGGCCAGGCAGTTTATATTTCAGGCACGGCTGGATATCTTCTCTAGTACCCAGAAAAAATTTTCTGTTAATAGCGTCCGGTTTTTTTAAAAGGGCCTGTTGAGATTTGGCTGCCGGCTTTTTTTTTGTAGCTTTTTTAATTTTCTGCGGCTTGTTTTTCTTGGGTAGAGATTTTTTTGTAGTAGAAGGTTTCCCTTTTTTCGGGATTTTTTTTACCGTTTTTTTCCTTGTCTTTTTAAGCATGCCTTTCTTGCGGCGTGTCGTCTTGGCGGAATCTCTTTTCTTCGGCAACGATTTATTTTTTTTGTTTATAAGCGAATCCTTTCTCCGTCTTGGCCTTTTTTTAGGTTCTTTCATGCCTCCCCTCCCCGATTTTTCAGCAAGATTATCCACCGAGATAAGTGTCTGGTGAGTAACTGTAGAATATTATCACCGTCTTATGAAAAAGTCAAACGAAATGTAGCTATGGTAAATGGGGTTCAAGTCCTTAAAATCTCCCTTAACCTCTGGATTTGTTCGTCTTTGCCCAGCACGATCAGAGTATCTTCTGCTTCGATTATTGTCGATGAGGACGGGTTATATAAAAACCCTCCTTTTTTCTTCTTTATTGCTACGACCAAAAGGCCGGTTTTCTGTGGGATTTTAGCCTTCTTTAGAGAATTATTGACTAGGGTACGGTTTTTATGTACGAGTAGTTCTTCCAGGCGCAACGATACCTCTTCTTGTGTAGGCGTGGTCATAACATCCAGAAAGGATAACACACGGGGCCTTAAGATCATCGACGCCATACGTTTGCCTCCGATTACTTCCGGCAGGATAACGTTGTTAGCTCCGGCTTTGAGCAGCTTGTTTTTAGTCGTTTCTTCTTTAGCGATACTGACGATATTTAATTTATCATTAAGGTTATGGGCAGATAATACTACGAATAGATTATCGGTATCGGCATCCAGGCAGGAAACCAGCCCTTTTGCTTCTTCTATACGCACTTTTTTAAGAGCATCGTCGGAAGTAGGGTCGCCCAGGTAATATATAATGTTATTGAGTAAATCGCCGAGAGCCTCCTCGGTTTCTTTGGCTACTACTACGAATTGTGTGTTTGTTTTTTTAAATTCGGTAATTACTTCTTGTGCGACTTTGCTGCAACCGCATATTATATAATGGTTCTTAAGTGAAGATATGTTTTTCTCCATTTTTCTCCTCCTGCTAATAAAGCCGAATTGTCCTTCGATAATAAAGTTACCTATAGCAGTAACTGAATACGCGAAAATACCTACGGAACTTGCAATAAGTGCTATTGTAAATATTTTGCCGGCGTCAGAAAGAGGTGCTGCCTCACGGAATCCAACGGTGGACATTGTTATAATTGTCATATAAAGAGATTCCAGTAGCTTCCATCTTTCTATGATTACATACCCGAAAGTGCCGCCTGCAATGACCAGTATGAGTAATAATACTGCTACGCTAATCTTCTTCAAGGCTTTGCCTTTCTTTTTCTTCGAATTTATCAAGTATGGTCTTTACCTGAAATTCCGTATCCTGAATCTTTTGTTTACAGGTATTTATTAAATTAGCCGCTCTCTTTACTTTAGCAGATAATTCATCAACGTCAATATTCTCATCCTGTAAATCCTGTACGATGTTTTGTAACTCCTCTAGCGCTTCTGAATATTTAATTTCATTCTTCCCCTTCGCCATTATCCCCTCCCTTTAATCTGACATCAAACTCCAGACTTCAGATATCCGGCTTCAGATTTTTCACTTAATAGCTATTACGCTATTGCTATAATGTGTCAGGTCTGCGGTCTGCTTGCCCTGAGCAAAGCCGAAGGGTAGTCTGTGGTCTGTAGTCTCATTATTGCACTTTACTTGATATTTTGCCGTTATATAACACGGTTTCTATTAAATCGCCTTTATTGACTTCTTTTTTATCTTTCAGGGGCTTTTTTTCTTTCAGCGTTATACTGAATCCACGTTTAAGGATATTTTCCGGCTTAAGCAGCTGTAATTTCTCCTCTTGTTTTTTTAGAAAATCTTTTTTCAATTTAAAGTTCAAATTAGCAGTGTTTATCAATTCCCGGGATATGTCTTTTAAAGCCCGGTTTTGATTAGCCAGGCTGCTTGCGGTTAATGACGTAAGAAGGGCTTTTTGCCGAGCCAGGCTTTCTTTATGGTCAGAAAAATACATATGGACTAGATTGGAGATTCTGGAAGTAGTCATCTCTAGATTTTTATTTCCGGCCTCCAGCAGCATCTTTGCTGTTTCGTTTATTATATCATACATGTTATTTAAATCAGTTAGAAAATCATCGACCCGGCAAACTATAAATGACGCCAGGTCGGTCGGGGTTTTGAAGAAACTGTGGCTGGCCAGTTCCAGTATAGAAACGTTTATTTGATGTCCAATAGCTGCCAGTACGGGATATTTGGATTCGGATGCCTGTAAAGCAATCTGTTTTGAATCAAACCACCCTAAGTCTGCACTTGCGCCTCCTCCCCGTGTAACAGCGATCAGGTCGATTTTATCTTCTTCATGTTTATTAAGAAATGAAAGTGCATTTTGAATATCGCTTTCTACTAAGTTGCCTTGCATATGACAGTCTATCAGCAGGACGTTAAAACCGTAACCGCTTTTTTCCAGCTGATTTATAAAATCGTGGTAGGCAGCAGAATTATGGGAAGTAATCAATCCTATATTTAAAGGTAAAACCGGTATTTTAAGGAGCTTGTTTCTTTCTAAAGCACCTTTGGCTTTTAATTCTTTAAGGATTTTTTGTTTAGCCTGGGCAAGTTTACCCAGAGTATAGGCCGGGTCAATATCCGCGATGATGAGGTTACAGCGCCCTTGTTTCGGATAAAAGTTTACTTTACATAAAAGTTTGACTTCCAACCCATTTTTTAAACAGTCAGCTATATCGCCGGTTTCTAAACGGCGCTCTATTTTAGGCAGGGTGTTTTGAAAAAGAGCTGTGGAAATTTGAGCTAAAACCTGGTCTAATTCCGGATGTTTTTGTACCAGGTTAAAGTATACGTGTTTTTTGAACCGGCTGGGAGAAACTCTAAAATCCTGGATTTCTCCGCATATCCATATATAATCCGGGAATTCAAAATCGAGCACCTGTTTTATAGCTGCGTTGAGTTCCAGGACTGTGTATGTTTTATTTCTATCCGGTCCGTTTTTCATGAGCTGGCTATTATATCATATACAAGGCTTTCTTACAGGTAAAATCTAATGGTATAGGCTATTTTTCTACTGAAAGGATTATCAGTTCCTTCGGTATTTGAGGCGAAATTCCTCTTGTAAATCTAGAAATGGCTATTTTCTCTTCAAAATAAAATTTTATCCAGAAATTTCCGGATTTACCCAGTTTTAAAGCCGGCCCCATACTCAGTCGGGGATGGGGATTGAATCCGCTGGTATAGAATACCGGTAAGCTGGCCCTGCGTAAGGCCCGGCACAGGAAACGGAACATATCCAGCTGTGAAAATAGGGTTATGTAACCGGATTTTCTAAAAGTTACTTTTATCGTATATTTTTGGCTCATTATCCGTCCTCTATAAACGCGACAAACGCTTACCCGATAATATGGCTGGGCAGAGTATGAGCAGTTTGAGTGAATAAATCCAAATCTACCCCTTCTTTTTTACTTAAGTCATGCCATAAACCGAATTCTGATGCGTTGTCAGGGTTTGTAAAAGTTTTGTGCAGGGCACTTTCGAGAACCGGTGCAATTCTTCTGTCAGCCCGGGAGAGTATGTTTTCTAACAGAGATTGTTCGTACCAGGGAAAATTCAATTTAATATTACGCTTTTTAAAAAGGCGGTTTTTTAATAGCCGTTTTTTCTTCAAAAGGCTTGATTTTGATTCCATCGTATGTGTTTGAAAGCCACTAAAAGGTTTGGGCAAAAAATAAGAAACGGCTACGTTTATTTGGGGCATATGTCCTTTTACCTGTTTGAATATGCAGGATAGTTCTTTCAAAATATCACATATATTTAATACGTCCGCTTCTGTCTCTCCGGGTAGGCCTATCATAAAATAAAACTTCAGTTTTTTATAGCCCAGCCCGGCGGCACATTTAACCAGTTCTTTGCAGTCGCGCATATCAACATTCTTGCCGATACTGCGGCGTAAAGGTGCGGACGCGGATTCTAAAGCCAGGGTTAATCCGGGCTTTTTTGTGTACAATATTTTTTTTAATATATCCTCTGCTCCTTTTGTAGGCCTTATCGAAGGTATAGATATACCGATCCTTTTTTTCTTTAAATAGGGTATAACCTCATCTAAGACATAAGTCAGCTCAGTATAATCGATTACAGATAATCCTGATAAAGATATGGTTTCATAGCCGGTTTGTTGGCTTAATTTTTTAACGCTGTTTATAATTAAATCCGGTTTTCTTTGCCGGTACGGACGGTATATACACCTGGCCTGGCAGAATTTACATGCATTCGGGCAGCCTCTTTGTATTTCTACCTGAGCTCTATCGAAAATTATGGGGATAAATGGTATAGGCCAGGTTTGGGGATAATAACTTTCGTTTAAATCCTTAACAAAGGCTCTTTTTAACGGATAGGGGGCATTTTTCCCTTTCGGCTTTAACCGGTGGTTGTCCAAAGAATACATTTCCGGAATGTAGACGCCTTCTACCTCGGCTAAAGATGTTAGTATATCCGGCTTCGATAAATTTCTGGTTTTTCTTAAAATCTGCATCAGGCGGTTAGCTTTATTCTCGAATTCGCCTAAAAAACAGATATCAATAAATTTTGCGATAGGTTCGGGGTTGGATAGGCCGCCTATTATTACTAAAGGCTTGTTTCTCTTTTCGGAGTTTATAGGTATGGCACCCAGTTGTAACATAGTTAAAAGATTAATGAAGTTCAACTCATAATTTATAGAAAAGCCTATAAGGTCAAATTCATTTAAAGCAGTGCCGGTTTCCAGAGAGAATAAAGGCTTCTTATTTTCTATTAAATAGTCCCGCATGTCTTTTTGGGGCAGGAAACATCTTTCACAATTTACCCCTTCGATAGTATTTAAAAGCTGGTATATTATACGAAACCCTAGATTACTCATTCCGGTTTCGTAGTAGTGAGGATAACATAAACATACTCGCAGGTCTTTACTGGCAGGCTTTGAGTAATTCAAATCCCATTCTTTTCCTAGGTATCTTCCCGGGCGCTGAAATTTTAGTAGGTCGGGTTTATTCCGCATTTCTATAAAGCAACTTTAAGATTGTTTTTTCTGGATGGCCAGGATAATTCCGGTCAATACAAAACTTACAGTAATGAACGAGCCGCCGTAACTTAGAAACGGCAAAGGCAGGCCGACTACAGGCATAAATCCCATTACCATCGATAGATTAATTATTATATGAATGAAAAATAAAGCAAATATCCCCATTGATAAGATGTAGGAATATCTGTCTTTTGCGTTACCGGCGGTATCCAGGATGATTTTCAGAAAAAGATAGAATAACGCCAGAAGGAATAGACATCCGGCAAATCCCCATTCTTCGGCGAAGACAGTAAATATAAAATCAGTATGGCGTGCCGGCAGAAAATTAAGTTGATTTTGTGTGCCGGTTAAGAACCCTTTACCGAAAATCCCGCCTGAGCCTATGGCTATCTTAGATTGTATTATTGTATAGCCTGACCCTAAAGGGTCGGAATCAGGGTTAATAAACACCAATAAACGGTCTTTCTGGTAATCTTTTAAAAGGGGCCAGCCTATCGGTATGACCATTAAAGCAAGAAGAAAAAATATGATTATATTTCTCTTTTTTATCCCGGCAGCTCCGATGAGAATGATGAGGTATATACCTAAAACTACGAGAGAAGTCCCTAAATCCGGCTGTATAAAGATTAACAGGGTAAGAAAGGCTATCGGTATGAAAGGAATGATTACTTCATGGAAAAAACTGCGAATAAACGGCTGGTTAGACTTTCGATAATGGACGAAAAACCTTGTAGAGACCAAGAGAGCAGCCAGTTTAGCCAACTCTGAAGGTTGAAATGTTATTCCGAATATGTGCAGCCATCTTTGTGCCCCCATATAGGTGTGCCCTGATATTGCGACCATGATTAACATGACGGCTGAAATTAAGTATAACCATAAGGATAAATCATAGAAGATACGATAATTTATATTATATACGACTAATAATAAAGCCCATCCCAGTGCTATCCAGAAGATTTGTTTTATAAACAGGGATTTTCCCGTAAATCCGGCAGGGGTGTGCAGAGCACTGTAAAGAGATATCAAACCTATACTGCTGATCATTAAGACGGTAAAGAGTAAAAGCGACCTTTTGTTTTTCATTCCAGAACTTCTTTTTCTTTGAGCCGGCGCAGGAATTTGTAGGCTATTCTACAGGCATGATAACTTGAACCGGCATTTTCCAGCATAACAACTATAGTATATTTGGGATTCGAATAAGGAAAAAATCCGGCAAACCAGCCGTGTGATTTTTTTCCGGCTACTTGTGCGGTGCCGGTCTTGCCGGCAATGCCCATTTCCAATATTTCCAGTATATGAGCTGTACCCTGCGCATGGTCTACAGCTTGCCGGAGCCCTTCGTTTATATTCCTGATATTCGCGATATCTGAATCAATATTAGCCATTTCTTTCTTCCTCAAAGATATATCCATATCATCGATTCGGGTCACTACATATGGTTGTAACATAAATCCTTCGGTAGCAAAAAAGTTCATATATCTTGCAACTTGGATTGGTGTTACCAGTGTATAACCCTGGCCGATTGATAAATTTACGGTATCACCGGTATACCATTGCTGGTGTAATGTTTTCTGTTTCCATCTGGGCGAGGGTATAAAGCCTTTTTTTTCAAACGGTACGTCTATTTGGGTAAGTTTTCCCAGTCCAAGGCTTTTAGCATAAGAAATTATATTATCTTTGCCGACACGGATGCCTAAGTTATAAAAATAAACATTACAGGAATGCAGTAACCCGCCAACAAGGTTTTGCCAGCCGTGGGTACTCCAGCATTTAAAACGGGCATTTTTTATCCGGAATTCTCCTGTACATAGAAATTTTGTTTCTTTAGATATTTTCTTTTCTTGTAGAGCTGATAGAGCTACGGCTGGCTTAAAAACAGAACCTAAAGGATAAGCCCCCTGAATTGCCCGATAAAACAATGGTTTTTCGGGATTTCTGGAAACCTGATTCAGGTATTCCCGGGAATCGGTAAATAGATTTATGTCAAATGACGGCCTGCTGGCCATAGCAAGGATTTTTCCGGTATCAGACTCCATTAGGATTATGGAGCCTCTATATCCTTTCAGGGACGTGAACGCTTCATCTTGCATTTGTAAGTCTATAGTCGTATAGATGTCTTTTCCGGCCACCGGTTTTTTAGAGCTGAGTAGATTTACTGTTTTACCGTATGAATCGACTTCAAGCTGGGTTCCTCCGGGTTTGCCTCTCAAATAATCGTCATAATAACGTTCTATACCGGAATATCCGATATTTTCCTGCAGGCTATATCCGTATTTACGTAAAAAAACGTGTTCTTTTGAAAGTTTCCGGGTATAGCCTATAAGATGAGCCAGGCTTAAGGGCGATTCTATGTGCCGTGACGGTTCAAGCCTTATTGTGACCTGAGGAAAATTCTTCTCTTCCAGCTTTAAAATCTTTTCCCTGTCGGTGGTTGAGTATATGGGAGTGGGAATAAAGGTAGCTACAAAATTTCTTTTAAAGGTTTTTTTTAATAATTCCGGATCTACATCTATAATAGTGCTGATCTGGCCGATAATTTCCAGGTCTTTACCTTTAGAAAAAAGGCATATTTGAAAATTCATCCTGTTTTTAACTAACGCAATCCCGTTCCGGTCGTATATTGTCCCTCTGGGCGCGGTTTTTGGGATTAGCCGGATAAAGTTGTCGCGGGCCCGGCTGGAAAAATATTCTCCCTGGATAATTTGATAGTAAAACAGGCCGGTAACTATTATGAGAAATCCGGTTATGTTTATTTTTCGTATAAAGGATATCATCTAAGTTTATTAGGCTTGGATTGGTTCCGGGTTAATGTTTAAACGGGCGAACACCGGGTATAAAAGATAAAGTATAACCAGGTTTTTCAGCAGCATTGAAAAAACATTGGTAAAATTTATCAAATTAACACTGGCTAATCCAGCGAGTATATATACAAACAGGCTGATTTGGCATATGAGTATATATTTATGTAAAGTTAACCGTAAAAATTTAGCTATGCGTCTGTGTATAAAAGGTATAACTAAATATCCTAAAACAGAAACTGCTATAAACCGGCGGCTCATAAAGTATAATACTAATAAAAGGACAATACCGGTAATCAGTATATGCCGGCTATTAAAATAAAAGGATGCATAAATGAGCCCTATAAAAATAAAGTCTATACCGTTGAAATAATTTACCGGCAGAAGCTGGAAAATTAGCAGAAAAAATAGTATCCAGATTATGTTTAACCGTTCTTTATTTATCATTCTGTAATAACAAAAATTTCTTTCAAGTCAGTCAATTCGGCTGAGGGTTTAACGAATATATCTTGAGTCAAAGCATTAGGGTTTTTGTTTATAAATGTCACCTTGCCTGCGGTAATATCATACATGCCCTTTGTCGGGGTCTGCACGGTAACCGGGTCACCTTTTTCGGCTACGAAGTCATTAGGTACATATAACAGTTTTGCTCCTTCGAAAAGGGATCCGACAAGTACGGTTTTTAAACCTCTGCATTTAACTATAGCCTTAAAATCCGGATCGGAGATTAGCATTACCCAGGATTGGTTTTTACTGGTTTTTTCGATCTTACCAACCAGATTTTTTTCCGAGTCGATGACTAATTGGCCGGTTTTTATGTTTGCGTCGGTTCCTTTATTTATACGTATTTGCCGGCTCCATTGCCAGGCGTTGGCGTCTATAACCAGGGCGGCTTTTAAACGGTAGGCAGACTGTTTCTTTATACGAAGCATCTCTTTCAGCCTCTCGTTTTCGTTTATTAATTCTTTCCGGGACAGTAGTATAAGCCTCAGGCGCAACAGTTGTTTTTTTAATTCTTGATTTTCTGTTTCTAATTCGGCGATACTTTTTTTATTTCCCAGATCCGCAAAGGTAAACAATATATTTTTTGTAATACCGGCTATAATAACCCCGGCTGCTATTATGCTAATAATAGAAATGATTACGACGTAAAATTTTGGAGAATTAAGATGATGAGGCAAGAGATATCTTCTTTAGATATTTTATTTCTTCTAAGACTTTTCCCGAACCCAGCGCTACCGCATTCAGAGGGTCATCGGCTACAATTACCGGCAGTCCGGTTTCGGCGGCTATAAGTTTATCCAAACCTTTAAGCATTGACCCTCCGCCGCACATAACTATCCCGCGTTCGATCAGGTCGGCAGCTAATTCCGGCGGTGTCCTTTCTAATGTTATCTTGGTCGCTTCTAATATTTCCCTCACCGGTATTTCCAGAGCATGCCTTATTTCCTCGGAATTTACTTTTACCAGTTTGGGCAAACCGGTGATTAGGTCGCGTCCCTTTACATCTATATGCCCTTCTTCTTTTAAAGGATAAGCTGAGCCTATCTTTTCTTTTATCATTTCCGCAGTTCGTTCGCCGATCATAAGGTTATAGCTTTTTTTCATATATTCGATAATTGATTTATCCATTTCATCGCCGCCTATGCGTATACACTGAGAATATACGATACCGGCTAAAGATATTACGGCTATTTCGGTCGTACCGCCGCCTACATCAATGACCATATTGCCTTGCGGTTCTTCTATGGACAGGCCTACCCCGATAGCTGCAGCAACAGGTTCTTCGATTAAAAAGACACTCCTAGCTCCGGCCCGGTATGCTGAATCTTTTACCGCCCGCCGTTCTACTTCTGTTATTCCTGAAGGCACAGATATAACCATTCGGGGGCTTGAGCGCAGCAATCCTTTTCTAGGCTGAACTTTTTTTATGAAATATCTTAGCATACTTTCGGTTATTTCAAA
>CAZBZJ010000014.1:0-13612 GCA_964496355.1 uncultured Planctomycetia bacterium
GCTAAAATTATCTAAAGCTGACAACCGCCAGTTCATTGCCGGATCAGAAGATAATCCGGTTTCTAATGCAGTTATCTTACCCGTATATTCTTTATATGCTTCTTCTAAAGAATTGAACCCGGAATTAGCGCCAAAGACTGAAAACCAGGGTGTCCAGATATGTGCTGGTATAAGCATAAGCTCATCACAAATCCTGAAAAGTTCTTTTGCTAACTTATGGCAACTTAATCCTAAAATCGGCCGGCCATCGGATGCAATGTTACCGTAAGAAGCTAACATCCGGTTTATCTCTTCGACAATTTCCAAAGATGGCGCCAAAACAACATTGTGCACCCTATAAGTTCTGCCCTCTTGAGAAAATATACTGGATATCTCCGCAGATAGAATGAAATAAATATCCTTATATCTATAAAGCCCTGTCTTATCAACAGGTTCTAGGTACCGCTTTAATTCCTGTACCCATAAATGGTGGGTAAAATCTCCTGTGCCTAAAAGGTTTACCCCTTTAAGCTGCGCCCATTTAGTTAAATTGGGTACATCCATCTGCCGCGATGTTGCCCGGGAATATTTAGAATGGATATGTAAATCAGCTACAAACATCCTGTTATTCTATTAGGTGAGTGGTTAATTAACTAATTAACATTAATCATCTTCTGCCGAATACACAATCTTACCTTTATATATAGTCTTTTCTACTACACCTTCTAAAGCCTGGCCTATAAAAGGAGTGTTTTTTGATTTTGATTTAATGGCCTCGGCTGTAACCTGCCACTTTTTATCTAAATCTGCAATAACCAAATCGGCCCGCATACCTTCTTTAACCTCTCCCCGGTCAGGCAGAGAAAGAATCTTAGCCGGCGCATAGGACATTTTCTCGGATAGTTTCTCCAAACTTAGAACTTCCTCCTTTACTAATTTCAAAGCAAGAGAAAATGCTAATTCCAATCCTATAATGCCAAACTCTGCTTCATAGAGAGTTGTTTCTTTTTCTAGATAGGTATGGGGAGCATGGTCGGTAGCAATACAATCTATTGTACCCTCAGCTAAAGCTTTACAGATAGCTTCTTTATCTTTCTGCGTACCTAACGGCGGGTTAACTTTAAAATTAGCGTTAAAATCTTTTGCCACATCTTCCAAGCTTAAAGAAAAATAATGGGGGCAGGTTTCAACTGTTACTCTAATCTTATCCTGTTTAGCCCGCTTTATCAGCTCTATTGACCTCTGTGTGCTTATATGAGCTAAATGTATCCTGCTGTCAAGATACCGGGCTAACTCAATATCTCTTCCTACAATTATACTTTCGGCAATCTCCGGAATAGAGGCTATCCCCCAATTAGCAGATAGTGCCGATTCTCTTAATATCCCGTCTTTAGAAAGGGTAGGTTCTTCGCAATGTGAGATAACCAGCAAATCAACTAGTTTAGCATATTCCAGAGCCCTTCGTAACAACCCGGCATCTTTAACTGAATCACCATCATCGCTTAAAGCCAGACAGCCGGCTTTTTTTAGCTGCCCGAACTCCGATAATTCTTTTCCCTTTCTACCCTTAGTTATTGCTCCTATAGGAAAAATGTCCAAAAGTCCTACTTTCGCAGCTTCCTTTCGTATACTTAAAGCTGTCTCAAAATTATCTATTGCCGGTTCTGTATTTGGCATACACATTACAGTTGTGAACCCGCCTTTAACCGCAGCTTGAGAACCTGTCCGTATGGTTTCTTTATCTTCTCTGCCCGGGGTACGCAGATGGGTATGCATATCAACAAAACCCGGAAAGATATATTTACCGCTGGCATCAATAACTTTTGATGTATTCTCTTTAATATTCTTACCTATTTTTTTAATAAGGCCATTTTCTATTAATATGTCAGCCTCAGACTTTTTTGAATGATTAACTACAACTGAATTCTTAATGAGCAACTTCATATTTCTCACCTATGGACAGTAAATACAATACTGCCATTCTGACAGCCAATCCGTTAGTAACTTGTTCTAAAATCAATTTTTGTGCTTTTTCTTGTAGACAAGAAGCGATTTCCATATCCCAATTCACCGGCCCCGGATGCAGGGTCAAAGCTGATTTTTTCAAAAACCGGGCGTTCTCGTAATTTAAGGAGAAGTATTCTCGATATTCCCGCAGTGAGGGAAAATATTGTTCTTGCTGGCGTTCTTTTTGCACCCGCAACATTATGACAACATCAGCAGAAGACAAAGCTTTTTTTAACGAATAGGTTATTTTGACAGGCATATTATCGAAATATTTAGGTATTAAAGGCGGCGGGCCGCACACCCATACTTCGGAATTAAATTTACTAAATCCCCAAATATTCGACCTGGCTACCCGGGAATGCAAAATATCGCCAACAATGGCAACTTTTAAATTCTCTAAACTACCCAGTTTTTCCCGGACAGTGAACATATCTAAGAGTGCCTGGGTAGGGTGTTCATTCAAGCCGTCACCGGCGTTAATCACCGAAGCTTTTGTCCTTTGAGACAAGAATAATGCTGCTCCTGAATAAGAATGCCTGATAACAAACAAATCTACCGAATAAGCTTCGATATTTTTTAAAGTATCTAAAATTGTCTCTCCTTTAGTTAAGCTACTGGCAGATGAAGAAAAGTTTATAGTATCAGCACTCAGCCTTTTAGCTGCTAACTCAAATGATGTCCGTGTGCGGGTTGAAGGCTCAAAAAATATATTAACTACGGTCTTTCCCCTCAAAGCCGGGACTTTCTTAACTTCGCGCCGTGAAATTTCCTGAAACGATTTAGCCGAATCTAAGATTACTTCAATCTCTTCTCGGCTTAATCCTTTTATCCCTAAAAGATGTTTTCTTTTCCAATCATTCATTCTTCTCTAATATTACTGCTTCGTCTTTACTATCGAGTTCTGATAATCTAACTTCTACTACTTGTGAAGGCGAAGTGGGAATATTTTTGCCTACAAATCCGGCTCTTATGGGTAGTTCTCTATGCCCTCTATCAACTAATACTACTAACTCGATTTTTTTCGGCCTGCCGAAATCCATTATTTCATCTAAGGCACAACGGACGGTACGCCCCGTAAACAAGACATCATCGACTAAAATCACAATCTTAGAGTTAATATCAAAATCTATCTTTGTTTGTCTTACCAAAGGCTGGGGCCCGATAACAGTCAAATCATCACGATAGAGAGTAATATCGATTATACCTAAGGGTATTTCTATCTTGCCTGCCTGCCGGCAGGCAGGCAATTCTTCAATTATTTTTTGTATCCGCTGAGCCAGAAAAACTCCCCGGCGTTGGATACCTATAAGGCACAACTTACTAACATCGGGATTTTTTTCCGCTATCTGATGAGCCAGCCTTTTAACCGCTGTTTCGATCTCCGCTTTACCCAAAAGTTTAGTAGTTTCCTTGCCTGTCATTATTTCTCACCTTATCTTAGAAAATCGGTACACATGTTGATGCTCAATAATCAGGTAACTTTTCGTTGCGCGCGCAAAATACATCATGACTCCCTATAATAGGCAAAAAAAATCCCACCTTTCTATAAGGTGGGTTCTCTATTTTTATATAATTCTCGCCTATCTGCATATTTTTTCCTTTCCGGCCTCGCTGGACCAGTTTAAAGGTTTGGTCGATTGTATTCCAAAACTCCTCTTATGTCAAGCACTTTCTGCAGCCTTTTCTGCAGCCTGTTAATTAGTAAACTTTGCACCTACGCGGTAGGAAATTATTCAGTTCTTGGTTCCTGATTATTACATAAATGGAGCTGTAAAGTTACACCTGAGGTCACACCTCAGGTGTAACTTTACAGATTTGATTATAGACTATAAGCGCAATAAACTCTATGAACGCCATGATTAAACTTTGCACCTACGCGGTGCAAAAAACTGCAACTTTCAGCCAGCAAGATTAAGAAAATGAAGGTTGATTTTATTGGCTTGTTAGGGAGGCAATTCGTACTAAACGCGTACCGTAATTGAAACCGCGACCGGCGTTGGTGACAACGGCGAGGTAACGGTCAGATACATCAGAAATATTTTACTTATTGATTTATTAGGGCAAGGAAACCTTGCGCCTACATACGGCCTATAACCAGCGTGCATTCGCCTTTTATATCCCGCTCTGCTATCTGGGATATCACCTCAGAAATTTTGCCGCGGAGGGTTTCTTCATGGACTTTAGTCATCTCCCTTACAATACAACATTCCCTATCGCCTAAAACTTCTTTTATCTGTTTTAAGGTGATAACGACTTTCTTGGGATTTTCAAAAAGGATTATAGTAGCTTCGGCCCTGCCAGCTCTCTCAAGTTTCTGCTTTCGCTTGGATTTTTTCTGCGGTAAAAATCCTAAAAATATAAAACTGTCCGTAGGTAAGCCGGAAAGAATAAGTGCGTTAATAACCGCTGACGGCCCGGGGATAGAGGTAAAATTTATTCCTTCTTTAATACAAGCCTGCACTAACCTGTATCCCGGATCAGATACTAAAGGCGTGCCGGCTCTGGAAATCAAAGCGATATCCTGGCCATCTTTTAGCCTGACTACTATCTGCGGAACTCTTTTCTTTTCGTTATGCTCGAAAAAACTTAAAAAGGGTTTGTGGGATATACCGAATTTTTTAAGGAACTTGCCGGCTGACCGGGTGTCTTCGGTTAAGATTAAATCGGCTTTTTTAAAAACATCTACAGCGCGGAGGGTTGCATCTTTCAAATTACCGATTGGAGTTGAGACAATATACAACATAACATCCCTGTAATCTCTTATCTAATCTCTGTAATCTCTTCTAATCGTTGTAATTATTCTTTCTCTACAACTTCGAGCTTGAGAAAGAATCAGATTTCACGGTGTATTGCCTCAGCCCGGTAAAGAGAAACTATTAAGCGGGAAAGTTTATCGGAATCGTGCCGGACAAAATCTTTAGCATGTATAAGATTGGTGCCGATAACTTTATATCCGGCTTTCTTTATCTTGGATATTTTCGCTTTTACCGGAAAAGCTCTTTCTTCTCTATACCGGGATAAGAGGGCAGCATCCGGTATCTGAGTATTGACAATTGCATAATCTATAAGACGGGGATGCGTATGGTTAATCAATGCTTCTAAATGATCAAATGCGTTGTACCCATCGGTTTCACCATGCTGAGTCATAACATTACAGACATATACTTTAAGAGCACGAGACTCTACGATAGCTTGCGTAATGTCGCCTATAACCAAGTTCGGTAATATGCTGGTATATAGACTCCCCGGGCCGATAATAATAACCTGAGCGTTTCTTATAGCATCGACGGCATCGAAATTAGGCTTTATTTCCTGGGTAGATTCGGAATCAGTTGTTTTTAAATAAACTTTTTTAATAACCGACCTCTTTTCAGGGATATCGGCTTCACCTTCGGTTAAACTGCCGTCTTTAAATTCGGCAACTAGACTAACTCTATGAAGGGTCGAGGGTAAAACCTTACCGCGTACGGCTAATACCCTGCTAGATTCTTCCACCGCTTTTTTAAAATCACCGGTCAGTTGCGTCATTGCCGCAATAAAAAGATTACCGAAATTATGGCCTTTTAATTCCGAGTCTTTCTTAAACCTGTACTGGAACAAATCGCCCATCAACGGCGAAGAATCTGCTAAAGAGACTAAACAGTTACGGATATCTCCGGGAGGCAACATACCGAACTCTTTACGTAATCTGCCGGAAGAACCGCCGGAATCTGCTACGGTTACTACCGCACAGATATTGGTGGTATACTTTTTCAACCCCATTAATAAAGTTGATAAGCCGTGACCGCCGCCGATAGTAACAATTCTGGGCCCTTTTTCTAAATGACGTTTACGGTAAATAATGTCTAATAGAGCTGCCTCAGGGGGAGGAGCGATTAAAGAAAGAAAAGACTTAACTAAGCTTCTGACTCCTAAAATCAATAAAGTAGCGCCAATAAGAATAATTAAGATATCGATTATTCTTAATAGCGGAATTCTATCTTCAAAAAAGCGTACCGAACCGATTATTAATACTACAATTCCTACCACGCTTAAGAAAATCCAGCGTTTAACCTTTATACCAGGATAAAACCAGCGTAACTTCTTAATTATTTTAAACATAGAGTTTTCACCTTTGGAGATAAGAAACCGTAAGAAAATATGGGATTATCAGCCCGGATCATATGTAAAGACGGGACAGATTCGCTATTTAGAACAAAAACGACCCCAGCCGGATTTGAACCGGCGCCGTAGGCTCGAAAGGCCCATGTCCTAACCAGGCTAGACGATGGGGTCATTAAATTATAATATCAGAAAAGAACAAGTCCTAACCTCCCGCCTACGCTTCCGCTCGGCGGGACGTATCTGATGGCTAAGAACCACCTGTCCTAGCCCAGGCTTCCCGCATGCGCTCACCTTCGGTGAGCTCTGCGGGATCCCGCCGAAACGAAGTCGCAGGCGGGAAGACGATGGGGTCATTACAGTTTTTTAATTTTACAAGCTTAAACTAAATTGTCAACCTCTTTTATCTGAGAACTACCCCGTCCTCTCTTTCCAGAAAATCTCGTAACCCGAAATGCAGGTTATCGACTTCTTCAGATTCTAATGTACGTTCCGGATGTTGATAGTAAACTCTTAAAGTATAACCGGAAAAATTATCGGGGATTTTCTCGCCTTTGTAAACGTCTATTATTTTATATTCTTTAAGTAATTCGCCGCACTGTTGCTTAATCATTTTATCGATTGCTCCAAATTTTATATCTTTGCTTACAGCTATGCTGATATCCCTTTCTATCCAAGGATAATCGTTAATCTTTTTAAACCAGGGCGGCCTGCTGAGTTTATATATCTTAGCTATATCAATTTCTGCTAAAAATACCTTGTCTAAATCGAACTTACCGGCAACTTTGGAATGCAATATCCCTATCCAGCCGAAATCGTCCAATTCACAAATATTGGAAAATAAAGGATCCCCGCTTTCCTTGAAAGAATATTTCTTTATGCCAACCTCCTTTAAAAAGGTTTCTATTTTACCTTTGAAAACAAAAAAATCTTCCTTGTTTTCTGAATGCCGGCCTATACACAATTTTGGGGTTTCAATAAACGAGTCTTTATCTCTTTTGAAACTATCCGCTATTTCAAAAAAAGCCAAGCCGGCCTGTTTTCTGCGTGCATTATGCTGCATAACTTCAACCATACCCATGAATATCTCCGGGCGTAAAACATTCTCCCCTGCCCGTAAGGGATTTTCGATCTTAATAAAATCGCCGTTTTGCGCCAGTAAAGGATGCCCTTGCGAAACTATACTTAAGGTCATTATTTCCGAAAATCGCAGCCGTAAGAGTTTTTGCCTCAGTTTTTTCTTAAAATCGTGTGCCGACTTTATCTTTTGTATGTGCCGTTTTAAAGGCGGTAAGTCCGGTTCTATCTTATCAAAGCCGTATATTCTGGATATTTCTTCGTATAAATCTTCTTCTATATTTAGGTCCTGCCTGAAAACCGGAGGCATGATTAAAGTTTTCTTAACCCGCTTATTTACTTTACATCCCAGACTTCTTAATATTTTTAAAGATTGCCTTTCTGTAATACGCACTCCTAAACAATGTTCCATCCTTTTATTTGTAAAGATAATCGGCTTTTTCTTTATTTTGGGCCTGCTGCCGCGTTTTTTATACCCGGCAAAATCTGCACCGGTCAGTTCACAAATTAACCTTGCTGCTTCCATAGATGCCTGTTCGGTAAAAGCCGGATTGACGCTTCTTTCAAAACGGTAAGAAGACTCTGTATCAACCCCTAACTGCCTCCGGCCGCGTCTTATTGTCAACGGAGAAAAGACAGCCGATTCCAAAAAAATATTCTTTGTATGGTTAGTAACCTGGGAATTCTCTCCTCCGATTATGCCGGCTAAAGCTAAAACAGAAGCCTCATCAGCTATAACAAGAATCTTACTGTCAAGAATACGTTCTTTTGCATCTAAGCAGGCTAATTTTTCTTTCTTTTCGGCCCTGCGGACAATTATCTTTTTACCTATTCTGCCTAAATCAAAGGCATGTAAAGGCTGCCCCCATTTCAACATGCAGTAATTGGTTATGTCAACTATATTATTTACCGGATTCATGCCGCAACTCAGCAACCGTTGTTTAAGCCATTCCGGAGATTCACCTACGGTTACATTTCGTATAACGGCTCCAGCATAGAAACGACAATCATCCCTGTTCTTGATAACAATATCTGTATCAATAGTTTTTTTCTTAGGCCTAACCTTTACAGGGTTAACCTTTTTGCCTAATAATGCGGCTGCTTCATGTGCTATGCCCAGGATAGATAATAAATCCTGCCGGTTAGAAGTTACTTCGGCTTCAAAACTAAAATCCTGGCCTATCTTTTTGACAGAAGAAACTTCTAAACCTGCCATAGTCAATTTATTAGCGAGTTTTTCCGGGCTAATCCGGATATCTACAAATTCTTTTAAGAAATCTAAACTAAATTTCATATTTATCCGTGTATATCCTTACCTATCTGTGTGCATCTTAATATATACATTACACTTCATAAAACTGATCTAGAAACCTCTTATCATTCTCATAGAATAACCGGATATCATCTATGCCATACTTAAGCAGGGCTATACGGTCAACACCTATGCCAAAAGCAAACCCCTGATACTTTTTAGGGTTTATCCTGCACCCTTTAAGCACATTAGGATGAATCATGCCGCATCCTAAAACTTCTATCCACCCTGTACGTTTACATACAGAACAACCTTTACCTCCGCAGACAAAACAGGATATATCCACTTCTGCCGAAGGTTCTGTAAACGGAAAAAAGTGCGGGCGTAGCCTTATCCTTACATCCTCAGAAAATATGTTCCTGGCAAAATATAACAGGACACCTTTTAAACGCGCAAAGTTTATATCTCTGCCTACTGCAAACCCTTCTATCTGGATAAACATCGATGAATGCGATGCATCGGCTTTATCAGGCCGGTATACTCTCCCCGGAACCACAAAAGCAAAAGGAGGTTTTCTTTTCTTCATAAGCCTTATCTGTGAAGGCGAAGTATGGCTTCTTAAAAGATACCTGTATTTTCCGTGAGGAGGGAGGTTTAAATAAAAAGTGTCGAAAACATCCCGGGACGGATGTTCTAACGGTATATTTAAAGCCTGGAAATTGTGCCATTCATCTTCTATCTCTGTGCCTTCTTCAATATCAAACCCCAGCCTTTCGAATATACCGGATATATCCTCCCAAATAATCGATAAAGGGTGTTTCTTGCCAACCGGGCTTTTTTTTGCAGGAAAAGAAATATCGATTTTCTCAAATAGTTGTTCCATAGATTCTTTCTTATCTTTTATAAGCTGCTGGAGATAATTCTTTGTCTGGTTTAAAAGTTTACCGGCCCGCCGTTTCTGGTCTGCGTTTAACTGGCCAATTTGCTTGCTACAGGAAGACAGAAAAGATTTGCGCCCTAAATATTCGACTCTTATACTTTCCAATTCTTTTAACCCGGAAACTTTATTTATCCGGCCTTCGGCTTCTTTTTTGATCTCTAACAGCTTTTCTTCCATGAGTTTTTACGCTTTTTTCTCTCTTGCTCTTTTTAAAAAGACGAGCAGGCTTAAGGTTAAAAATATAGCTCCCCAGAAAACAACCAGATGTTTATCTGCAGGGTCAATAGTCTCCTTTATCTGTTCGCCTCTTTTTGTAAGGCTTATCTTATTTGCGTGTATATCGGCCTGGCCTAAATGCTGGCTGCAAGAAGAATTAAATATCCCCTCCACTCTTATATAATCGCCTTGTTCGGTATAGGAACCATAAAAATTTATATCCGGCACATCTAAAGAACTATCTGCCCATATGCCTATACTAACTCCATTATTAACGATATTAATCCACTTGCCGTCTGGCCGAGATAATACATCTAAAACCTCTCCTTCTACTATGACTTCTTTGCCGCTATATGAATCTAAGTTGCCTATTAAGTCTTGTAAAGTAACTTCCTGCGCATATAAAGGCAGGTTTAAACTTACTATGAGACTAAACAAAATTATTTTTAAGTTTACCATACTTTTTTATCGTTTTAAAGACGAGACTAAAACCCCTAACCCGACTATAATAGATATAAACTCTAATCTGCCTGACCACATCTGGATAATATAGGCGGCTTTTAGCCCTGCCGGCATAGCCGCTGAAGTAATGCCTACAGATAAACCTACATTCGCTGCCGCAGAAGTAGATTCAAATAAAGACTCTAAAAAAGGGTATCCATAAAATGTACCGATAATACCTCCTATAAAATAACTCAAGAAATAGAAAAACGATACGATAAAAACCAGCCTTATACGTTCATCCTGTAAAACCATATCCTGAAGATGGTGATATTTTTCATATACCTTAGCTTTAGCCGGAAATATCCATTCTTTAATTTCGGATATCACCGCTTTAAATAACAAAGCAACCCGCATAACTTTTATGCCGCCGGTCGTTGAACCGATTCCGCCGCCAAAAGCCATAGCTATTATGATAAAAATAAGCGCCTGTTTTGGCCATCCGGCTAATTGGCTGGGGTAGATATTAGAGAATCCGCATCCGGTATGCGCGGTAATAATCTGGTAGAAAGCCTTGCGGAAAAATTCTCCGAAGGAAAGATTTAAAATTGATAACAGGCCTAAACTTAAAAATATAAACAGGAGGGTAACACTTATTATAAAAGTCCTGATTTCGATGTTTCGGAATATCTCTTTACGCCTCTTTAACCAGATAAAATAATGAAGGTTAAAATTAAACGAACCCAGAATCATCAAAAAAACAGTTGCCATTTCAAAAATAAAACTATGGTAATAAAAAATATTCATTGACTGAGGAGTAAAGCCGCCTGTATCGAAAGCCGCCATAAAAAGAAATATACTGTGAAACCCAGCCTTTTTTACCGGTAACCCCGCATGCAGCCCTAGAAAAAAAAGCGCTAGGCTGCCTACTATAAAATAAATAATACTCACCAGCCATATAAACCTGGCCGTATCTATGATATTAGGCAAAAGTTTCTCTTCCCGGGCTTCACCAATATACAAACCTAAACTATAAGTAGAAGCTTCGGCCGCAAAAGAAATCGCAACAATAACAATTCCCTGGCCGCCTAAAAACATCATGAAATGCCTCCAGAAATTAACCGAAAAAGGAAGGTGGTCTACGTTCTGGACAACCGATAGCCCGGTAGTAGCAAACCCGCTCATTGCATCGAAGAAAGCATCTAAGAAACTGTTAAAATATCCGGAAAGCCACAAGGGGAGGCTTCCGATTAAAGGGACGACCATCCATAAAAGGGCTACGAATAAAAAAGTTAAAGAATAATTTAATTCTTTCTTTCCGTTAAAAAAAAGCAGGAGAAAAAGCCCTAAACTCTCGCAAATAAAAAAAGAAAGAATAAAATCATATAGCGGGTTGCCTTCTTTTGAAAAAAAGGCTATTAATCCCGGAATTAAAAACAATCCTCCCAGAATAACCAGAATCCTGCCTAAAAGGTTTAATAATGAAAGGTAATCTTCTTTAGTGGGAGAAAAAATCATGTGAATTTAGAATGGTAACCGGAAAAAATTAAAAAGAAAAAAGCTTAACATTAACACCCAGCATACCAAAAATACGCAGAATAGAAGTTCGGTAATAACACCTAGAATAATTCTCATATTTTACCTAATAGATTATCTATTAATTCTTTTTCTCTCTCTATATTAGTAATAGCGACTACTTCGTCTCTGAAAAGAATCACGGTGTCTCCTCGAGGTATAATCACTTCGTCCCCGCGTAAGATAGAGACTAAGACTGTATCTTGGGGAAGTTTTATATCTTTTATCTTTTTATTAATCACCGGCGACTGCTCCGACATATCCAGCCTGACAATCGACAATTTCCCTCTTTTAATGCTCAGCAGGTTCATGAAATCCGTAAACGAAGCTTCCTCTTCAACAATCTGGGTAAGGATAGAGGTCGAATCGATCGGTACATCAACTCCAAGTTGAGTAAATATCTTTAAATACTGGGGGTTGTTAACTTTTGCAACTGTCCGCTTAACCTTAAAAAAATCTTTAGCCATTTGACACGAGATAATATTGGCCTCATCGGAAGCTGTTAAGGCCACAAAAACATCTGCTTTCTCGACCCTAGCTTCTTTCAAGGCCACAAGTTCCGTACCTTCAGCCTGCAAGACCGTAATGGAAGTAGTCTGAGCAATAAAATCAGCCCGGTCTCTGCGCTTTTCTATACAGCAAACCTGATGTTTATCAGCTAACAGTTTTTTAGCTAAAAAAAAGCCTATATTTCCAGCACCAACGATTACGATATACATTGTTTAAATTTATCGACGAAAAGATTCGTCCTGTTAACAATAACCAGCTCTTTATTCTGAAATATTTCCTCTTTATAATGGCTATGGGCTTGTACGACAACTTTTTTTACCTTATATATTTTTTTTGCTACCTGCCCTATAACTAAATTAAGGTTCTCATCTCCGGTAAGCACAAACATCGCATCACAAGAAGTTACACCCGCTTCTTCTAAAGTGCCCACATCTAAGCCGTCTCCGCGCACGGCTCTTCCATTGAAACGCAGCCCCAGTTTTTTTAACGCTTTCCGGC
The DNA here is from genome assembly GCA_964496355.1 of uncultured Planctomycetia bacterium. Taxonomy (GTDB): domain Bacteria; phylum Omnitrophota; class Gorgyraeia; order Duberdicusellales; family Duberdicusellaceae; genus CAZBZJ01. The sequence goes on from CAZBZJ010000014.1 coordinate 12,597, forward strand.
TTCTATCTATAATTACAACGTTATCCTTGCCGGCCGACAGGTCTCTTGCTAATCTCGAGCCGACATCACCGCAGCCTACTATTAGTATATACATAAATTACGCCGCCTTTTATAAACAATTATTTTTCTTTTATTGTTTCTACGAGCTTATCAAATGCTTGCGGCTCTTCGACAGCAAGCCGGGCCAGGATGTCACGCGACAAAATAATATTATTTTTTTTCAACAGGCTGATAAACTCGTTGTATTTTAACCCGCGTTCTTTAGCTCCGGCATTTATCCTGGTAATCCACAGCCTCCTAAAATCCCGCTTTTTAGTTTTCCGGTCTCTCTGAGCATAAGCCAATGCCCTATCAACCGTTTCTTTAGCACGCCGGATATTTTTACTTCTCCTGCCCCACGCACCTTTAGCATGTTTTAAAGTTTTTTTAACTCTCTTTTTTTTAGTTACACTATGTGCTTTTCTGCTCATACCTTCCTCCTCAAAATACCTTCCATTTTATCAATCTTGTATTTAGTTCTTATCTCCCAGCTCATGGCAGCAACTAAAAACTATCCATACCGTATGCCATTAGGCGTAAGGCATACTGGCTTCTACCATTTTTTTATGGCTTTTGCTTACTAAAGCCGGCCTTTTTAATGTCCGTTTCCTCTTTCTGGGCTTACCGGAAAGAAGATGGGACTTACCTGCTTTCTTCCTTAAAAATTTGCCGCGTTTGGTTTTTTTAATTCGTTTAGCCAGAGCTTTCTTTGTTTTAAGTTTCCGTTTCATCTTTACCACTGTTCCTTTTGATACTCGTTTATATAATTATTTCGGGCCTAAAATCATTATTATTACCTTTCCGAACTGTTGTGTATTTTTCTCGATTTTACTTATCGAAGCTAAATCTTTTTTTATCTTTTCGATCAGGCTTCTTCCCGTTTCCTGATGTAACATTTCCCTGCCTTTAAAAAAAAGCCTGATTCTTACTTTCTGCCCTTTCTCTAAAAACTTTTTTGCATGGTTTAATTTAACCTG
>CAZBZJ010000015.1:0-7678 GCA_964496355.1 uncultured Planctomycetia bacterium
GTATACCCTCTTTCCGCAAAGCATAAATCTCTTTCATCAACACTTCAGGGTCGATAACCACGCCGTTGCCAATATAACATTCTTTTTTCTTTCTTAAAATACCCGAAGGTATTAAATGAAAAATGAATTTGTTGCCGTTTATATATACAGTATGGCCGGCATTATTGCCGCCCTGAAACCTCGCGATAATATCGACGTCTTTAGAAAGATAATCTATTATCTTTCCTTTACCTTCGTCTCCCCACTGCAAGCCTACAATCACTTCATTCATCCTAGAATTCCTCCAATATTTTTTCAGGCAATCTCCCGGAACCTGTAAAACTAAAAATCTTCCGGTTATCTATTAATAATGCCGGAGTATTAACCACACCTAATTCTTCTGCCATCCCCATATCTTGCCTTAACCGTTTCTCTGCGGCACCGGAGAAAGTAAATTCAGTGATTTTCTGCACGTCTATACCGGAGCCTTTTGCCGAAAGGTCCCAAAAACTGCTGTCAAAATTATTTAACCGGGATTCAAAATAATCGATGAATTTATCCGGATAAAGTTCCCGGACGGCTATAAGCCTCAGAATTTCTTCTTTGTAATATTTGTTTTTTCCAGAATCCGCAATAAAATGTATAGTTAATCCCGATCCGGCTGCTTGAGTTATAGATTTAAGCTGTGCTATAGCCTTTACCGAATCCGCCTCTTTGTCAAACGGCCTGACAAATAAATCTATCCTGCCGGCCTTATAAGGCCGGTTCAAATAATAAAAAATCCCGGAAAGTTTTTTATCCATAACGAAATATTTTCCGGATTTAGAAAAAAAACTGCTGATACGCTTAAATTTATCCTGCATTTCAATCGGCTCCTCAATTAAAAAAGCCGGTAAAGTCTTTATGTTAAACTTCTCAATCAACTTTTTGCCTTCCGGGCTTTGGTAGTCTATCTTTTCTATATTAAGGTTCTGGAAATTTTGCGAAAGTAATTCTTCGGTAGGCCCGGTTGAGCAAGGTTTACAACTTTTAAGAGTTATAACTTTGACTTCGGCGGGGATAACCGCTTTGTAGATACATTCAGAACCCGGACCCGGATTCCTGCAAATTCTTTCTACTCCGGGTTTTTGCGGGCAATCTGCATCCTTAAAACAAGCAGGCAACAAACTTCTGGCTTGTTTGTCTTCCTTTATATCATCGGAAATAGGGATATATTCTTGCCAGTAATCCTTAACCTCGCCCTTAACCACGCTTTTAATAACAAGCTTACCCAGATATTTTGACTGAAAAGAAGGATATAACACGATGGTATTACCTATTTTTTCAGCAGAATCCGGCCTCTGAGCCAGGTGGCTTGATATGACTATATCTATCTGGCTAAACTTATTAACTAAGGCTGCTAAACTTTCGGAATCCAAAGACGAAAATAAGACTATAATATCAACGCCTTTTTTGCGGAATTCTTCCAAAGCTGCCTGGATTTCGGTTTCATAATTCAACACAAAAACTCCGTATTCGGAAAAGCCCGGGCTGCTTGCCCCTGTTATGCCTACTTTTATCTCCCCCGACTTCTTTATTACAAAAGTATCTATTTCGCCGATATCCGTATTACAGGAAACGAACGGCACAGGATTTTTCCGTATATTTTCTTTTAAAAAATCTATGCCGAAGACAAACTCGCTTTGGCCGATTCCTACAGCATCATATCCAATATCCTTAACTGCTTTTAGGGCTATCTGGGTTCTCTGCTTTGCCTGAGCTAACCCTGAAGATCCGGGCCGGGGTTCAGCAAATAAATTACCGGAATCTAAAAGTAATAAATCTTTATGAGCGTCTCTCTGCTCTTCGATAAGGCCGGCTCTACGGCTGACACCGCCCAGGCTGTCTGTATCCTTAGACGGATAAAGAGACGAATAAGATGTTCCCGTAAAAAGAATTACTGTTTCCTGACAGAATGCGGTAGGATAAAAAACCAAGGCAATAAAAAATATTACATACCGGATACGCATAATCTCCTAATAACAAAACAACCCTATAACCTGAAATTATATCTTTATGAACTTCAGATAGGTAAAATCGCTATCTGACAAAATCTCTTTTTTTACATCTTCGTTAAGAAAATTATCAACCGTTAACACAGTTAAAGCCTGGCCGCCTTTTTGCTTTCTGCCAAAACTCATACTGGCTATATTTATACTATGTCTTCCTAAGATGCTTCCCAGTTTCCCGATCACACCGGGTTTATCTTTGTTGTAAATAAAAACCATATACTCTGCCGGGTTAACCTCCAGATAAAATTCATTTATTTTTACAATCCTGGGATATTGATTTGCAAACAGAGTACCTTCTAAAAATTGTGTTTCTTTGTCTGACTTTAGCTCCACAGAGACGGAATTCACATAATCGGTGCTATCCGAAGATTTAACTTCTTCTACCTTGATTCCCCGTTCTTTAGCCAGGCTCAAAGAATTAATGAAATTAACAGTCTCTTCTAATATAGGCGAAAGAAGCCCCTTTATCAGAGCAGAGCTAACCGACGCCAGTTTAAACGAATTAATACCTCCGGTATAAGTTATCTCGACTTCTTTGACTCTGCCGGTAATCAGCTGAGAAGCTATAACCCCTAACTTTTCTGCCAGGCCGATATAAGGAGAAAGAAACTCCATTACTTCCGGCTCCAGAGAAGGAAAATTGACGGCGTTACGCAGCGCTTTCTTTAATAATACATCCCTTATACATTCTGCTATCTCTACGGCAACATTAACCTGCGCTTCTTTTGTAGAAGCACCCAAATGGGGAGTCAAGACTATATTATCCAATTTTAATAAAGGGTTATCCGGAGATGGTGGTTCTTGTCTATATACATCTAAGGCAGCAGAAGCTATCTTGTTTTCGGATAACGCCTTATATAAAGATTCTTCATTTATGATGCCGCCCCGGGCGCAATTAATAATACGCACCGAAGGTTTCACTAAATCAAACTCTTTATCTGATATTAGATTTTCTGTTTCTTTAGTTAAAGGAGTATGCACGGTAATATAATCCGACTGTTTAAGCAACTGCTGTAAACCGACAATTTCTACGTCTAATTTCCTGGCTAAATCTTCAGATATGAAAGGATCGTAAGAAACAACTTCCATGCCAAAAGCGACTGCTCTTTTAGCTACTTCTCTGCCGATCCGGCCTAAACCTATAATGCCTAAAGTCTTGCCATAAAGTTCTGTGCCTTTAAATTTAGACCTCTCCCACTTTCCTTCTTTTGTAGAACTGTCGGCTTTAGGAGTATTCCGGGAGAGGGCTAACATCAAAGCAAAAGCTTGTTCGCACGTAGATATTGAATTTCCCGAAGGTGCATTCATCACAATGATGCCGCGTTTAGTAGCTTCTTCTAAATCTACGTTATCCAACCCTACTCCAGCGCGGCCTATAGCTTTCATTTTCTTGGCATTCTGCAAAATGTCCCTGGTTAATTTAGTCTTACTCCTGACCACGATAGCATCATACTCGCCTATTACAGAAGATAATTCTTCGGGTTTTAAACCGGTATTAACATCAACCTGAAAATCTTTTGTGTTTTTTAGGATATTTATTCCTTCTTCGGCTAATTTATCACTTACCAGAACTTTCATCATAATAAACCTCCTGAAAAGTTTTCAAACTCTTGCCTTTCTCAAATTGAAGGCCATTATCCAATAAAACCTTTTCTAATAATGCCAGGCACATAACCACATCTTGAGCGTTAATATATCCCATATGAGCAACCCGGATAATCTTACCTTTAAGTTTAGCTTGTCCTCCTGCTATACTGATTCCATATTCTTTACGCAAAGATTTTACAATATCTGCGGTATTTACACCGTCGATAGACGCAGCCGTAACAGAATTCGAAGGGCTGCTGGAAAAACTTTTAAACCCTATAGATTCCAAAGCTTTCCTGGTAGCTGCTGCCAATCTTTCAAACTCTTTAAACCTTTTCTCTATAGCCTGGCTTTTTATAATATCGAGTGCTTCTTTCAAAGCCACAATCAAACTTACCGAAGAAGTCCAGGGAGTATCATTTTTCTGATAAGATGTTAATGCTTTTTTAACGTCAAAATAATATTTCGGCAAGTTTGACCTATCTAAAAACTTTTCGGCCTTATCACTTAAAGATAAAAATGCTAACCCCGGCGGCAGCATAAAACCTTTTTGAGAGCCGCCGACCACTATATCTACTCCCCACTCGTCTGTCTTTAATATGTCCTGGCCTAAGCCGCTGATTGCATCAACAACCAGAACCATATCTTTATTGCGGATATGTTGAGCCATACTTTTTATATCATAAACCGTGCCTGTAGAAGTCTCGCATAAAGTAGTATATACTGCTTTAATATCAGGGTTTCGCTCGATAATATTTTTAACTTCGTCAACAGAAGGAGATTGACCCCATTCGACATCCAATACAACAGTTTCTACTCCAAAACTTTTACATATCTGCTGCCACCTCTCACCGAATTTCCCGCCGGTAATTACCAAGGCTTTGTCATCTTTTGATAAAAAATTCGATACCGCAGCTTCCATAGCACCGGTTCCCGACGAAGCAAAGATTAAAACTGGATTTTTGGTCATAAATACGTCTTTTAACCCTTGATGGGCTTCCTGTAATATAGACCGGAACTCCTCGGTACGATGATGGATAATATCTTTACCTAAAGCCTCTCTAACTTGCGGAGCTAAAGGCGAAGGCCCCGGAGTCATTAAGTATGTATGTTTCATCTTCTTCCCCTTTATTATAATAATATCCCTCTAACTTCTACCCTCTAACTTCTAACTTCTAACTTCTAACTTCTAACTTCTAACTTCTAACTTCTTACTTCTAACTTCTAACTTCTTACTTCTAACTTCTAACTTCTAACTTCTAACTTCTTACTTCTTATGTGACGTTATAACCTCATCTACCACCCCGTATTTTTTAGCCTCATCAGCTTCCATAAAGAAATCTCTATCGGTATCTTTCCGAATCCGGTCAAGAGGCTTGCCGGTATGGTAGGACAATATCTTATTAACTCTTTCACGAAGCTTTAATATCTCTTTTGTCTGTATAGATATATCTTCCGCTGTCCCCTGTACCCCGCCCCAGGGCTGATGTATCATAACCCGGGAATTAGGTAAAGCAAACCTCTTACCTTTTTTACCCGCGCTCAGGAATAAAGCGCCTAAACTAGCAGCCTGGCCAACACAGTATGTGGCAACGTCGGGTTTTACGAACTGCATAGTGTCATATATAGCCAAACCTGCTGTTATGGCTCCTCCGGGGGTATTGATATACAGGCTTATATCTTTGGACGGATCGTCCATCTGCAAAAACAATATCTGGGCAATAACTACATTAGCTACATTATCATCGACCGGTGTACCAATAAAGACTATTCTGTCTTTTAAAAGCCGCGAAAAAATATCGTAGGCTCGTTCTGTCCTATGCGTTTTTTCTACAACTATGGGTACATATGCCTGATTGTACATATCTTTCCTCCTGGTATAATCATCCGTTTTGTCAAAAATCTCTCTCTTATTTTTAAAACCCTAAACCCGAAACTCTAAACTCTAAATAAACCCAAAATATCAAATCTTAAACTCAAAACTTAATAACATCAATAAATCCAATACCTTTCTCTTTAATATCATATTATTTTAAACTTTATATTTTTTAAATTTGAGTTTGTTTAGGGTTTAGATATTACTTAATATAAACCCTATAACAACCTCATAAAGATTGTTTCTATCGTATTTTAAATTCTCCTTATCTGCTATCTTTTCGAGAATATAATACATTTTTATCTGGTCATTCACCAAAGATTCGGCCTTACGTTCAATATCTTCACGGTGTTTTTGTATATCTTCTTGAGAGAACCCTTTAGCCTGCAAGTCCTGCACCTGCTGGTTTATAACCCTTTTCTTATGCTCAGCAACCAAAGAAGCCGGAGCCGATATATTAACCTTGGATAAAAGGGTATCGCTGATCTTCTTCTCAATATCTCTTCGCCTTCGGACTATCTTATTAAGATAGATTTCAGAAGAGACAGCTTTCTTGAACTCATCCGGATTCCGGTATCCTGCCCATTTAGAAACCAACTGGCCGTCTATATCCTCTTTCTTTTTTTCCAAACTTTTAGCCAGATTCTCCGCAAACTGGTCCATGAACTTATCGATTTCTTTATCTTCAACTGTTACGGAATCAATTTTAATTTTAATACTTTTGTAGATTTTTTCGTCTACTTTAAACTCCGGTTTTATCTCAACCTCGGCAATAAAAGATAACTGTCCCTCCTTATATTGTGCGTCTTTAACCTGCGGCATACCTACAGGTTCTATATTCTCCTGTGATAAAGCTTTACTATAATAAAAAGGAATAGCTTCTCTTAAAATCCTTTCCTTCGCTAAATCCGGATACCTCTTTTCAATCAAATCCAGCGGTGCTTTACCTTTCCTGAAGCCGGAGATATTTACTTCCTTGTTTATTTTATCGAGGGCTTTATCTTTAACTTCCTTGAGCGCCTCTTTATCAACTTCAATCTTAATATTTTTTGTAACCTGCCCGGTATTCTTTACATCAACCTTCATACAACTCCCTCTTTTGTTATAATCTGCCCAGAACCAGAACTTAGTATGCACTTAATTAGCACGGCGTTCGGTTCTGGGCAGCCCGGTACCGAACTTCGTTCTGGTACCGGGCTGCGTTTTCACATACGGAAATTATCCCCCAGATAAATCCTCCTGGCAGAAGCATCATTAATCAAATCCCATGATTTTCCGGATATAAGAATTTTCCCATCGGCGATAAGATATGCCCTATCGGTAATAGAAAGCATCTCTCTTACATTATGATCGGTCAAGAGGATACCAATACCTTTAGACTTTAAATCTTTGATGATTTCCTGCGCTTCGTTTACTACTATAGGGTCTATACCGGAAAAAGGTTCATCTAAAAGTATAAACGAAGGATTTTTAACTAACGCTTTAGTTATCTCTAACCTTCTTTTTTCGCCTCCGGACAATGTGTAAACTTTACTTTTCCGGAGATGTTCTATTTTTAATTCTCTCAATAATTCTTCTAGCCTATGCCGCCTCTGTTGCCAGCGTATCGGCATTGTTTCTAATATGGCCATTATATTCTCTTCGACAGTTAACCGGTTAAATAAAGAAGGCTCCTGAGGTAAATATCCTATACCGTAATTCGCCCGGGTATGTATAGGAGACCGGGATATATCCTGATTATCAAACAGTATTTGCCCGCTATCCGCATGGACTACACCTACAATCATGTAGAAAGTAGTTGTTTTACCGGCTCCATTAGGCCCCAATAAACCGACTATCTCGCCTCTCTTAACATGCAGATTAACTTTATTTACTACTTTTCTGGCACTGTAAGACTTTACTAAATCCTTTACTTCTAATAATCTCATTAAGTTATTTTGTTAATATCATTTTTATTGTAATATACTTACTCAAACAGTTCCTGTCCTTCTTCCGGAAAGATAATTAATCGCGGACTGCCCTTCAGCGTAAGTTTTTTATTCGCTACGTCGTATATAGCCTTCTCCGAATATGAAGTATCTTTACCTCTAACAATCCTGACGTTACCTTCGGCTATAACCTGCTTCATAGTTTTTCCTTCTGCGTCGAAATATACTGTAGATTTATCCGAATATATCTGCGAATC
>CAZBZJ010000015.1:7688-13225 GCA_964496355.1 uncultured Planctomycetia bacterium
AAGCATACCGGACCGGAACACTGGACCGGTATGCTTTAACGTCATTATGAAAAACAGCTTCGCCTTTCTGGTAATCGATCTCTAGCGGCCCTTTACAGGTTATCATAATATAATCATCGTTTTCCTGAGGAATCTTGACTTCTATGTCTTTCTGGATTTCTGTCTTTTTCAAAGACGGTTCCGCATAAAGGCCCTGGCCTATAATCTCAATAGAATCTTTTCTTCTGATTTGTACCGGAGCATCAGTGACTACCTGGCCTCTCTGTTTATTCCACTTGAGCAATTCTGTCTCCAGAGCCAGCCCCTTATCGGTTTCTATCTTAACATCTTCGCGCATTTCTAAAGTATCATCTGCCTTATTAAAAAAAGCCTTTTTAGCTTCGAAATTCACTGAACTGTCCCCGTTATTGCTTACGCCTTTAACGTCTTCCTGTACAACCACATCCTCTAACGGCTCCTGGCTGTCATCCCGGGCATAAGAGTACTTATTAGCAGTACACAGCAATATTGCTGTAATAACTGCTATCGATACCTTGCTCAAATAACTTGGTTTTTTTAAATTATATCTACGAATCACGAAGAATAATTGTGCTGTTTTAAATAGAGTTGTAAATATACACTTCCTTTTTATCAATACTCTTTTTTTGCTGCCTAAATTCTATCTCACGGACCGGCAAGATATATATAATAACGCAACCTTGCTATATGTCAAGAAAAAGCACTGTTTGCTCTATTGGGGACGTCCTAAAAAGGGACACCCTGCAAAAAACTAATTCCCTGAAATTGTAGAGTATCCCTTTTTAAAACATCCCTGTTATTCTACCACGCCCACAATCCTTTAGACTTCATCAAAATCTCTACTAACTCTCTTACAGCTCCCTTACCGCCGGAATTCTTCGTAACAAAATCGGCAACGTCTTTTAACTCAGGGCACGCATCGTTTACTGCAACCGAAAACCCCGCTTTCTTAGCGACTTCTATATCTATAAGGTCGTCTCCTATATAACAGACCTCTCGCGCAGATACTTTATATTTAGAGAGTATCTTACCAAACGCATCAGCCTTCGGATACCCCCAGAAGACGTCTTTGATACGCATATCCTTAGCTCGCCGCTTTAAGACTTTAGAATATTTTGCTGTTAATATTACAGACTGTACGCCTGCCTGATGTAATAAGAATACGGCTAACCCGTCTTTGACGTTAAACCGTTTAAGGTCTCTGCCCCTGCTGTCATAAATAATGCTTCCGTCGGTAAGAACGCCGTCTACATCGAGAATTAACAGCTTTACCTTCTTCGCTTTTTCTTTTATATGCTCTTCCATCTCTTTATTATTAATTTTAAATAAGAAGTTAGAAGTCAGATTTTTCTGCAATCTAACCTCTAACTTCTAACCTCTAACTTCTGTCTTCTATCTTCTAACCTCTGACTTCTGACCTCTGATCACAGGACTACCCCTGCTTTTAACAAATCCTGCACGTCCAACAACCCTAAAATCTTACCGGACCTATCTACTACCGGTACCTCATCTATCTTTTTATCCTGTAATATCCGCATAGCTTCTGTGGCCAACATATCCTTTCTTACCATTACAGGATTTTTAGTCATTACCTGCTTAACTTTCTTTTCTAATATGCCGGGGTCTTTAAGAATCTTTCTCCTCAGGTCACCATCGGTAAATATACCTAAAATCCGGTTATTCTTATTCATAACCACCGCTGCACCGGCTTTAGACTTTGTAATTGATGCTAAAACCTGTAAAACAGTCTGATCGGCTTTAACTAGAGGATTGCTTACCCCTTTACGCATACAGTCTTCTACCCGTAACAAAAGTTTGCGCCCCAGGCTGCCCTTAGGATGATAGAAAGCAAAGTCTTTAGATTTAAACCCTTTTATCTTCTGCAACACCATAGAGAGAGCATCGCATACAGCAAGCATAACTGTAGTTGAAGTCGTAGGAGCCAACCCTAAAGGACAAGCTTCTCTCTTTACCTTTATATCAAGCACGACATCAGAATACTGTGCCAGGCTTGACTTCTTATCCCCGGTCAAAGAGACTATCTTTGAACCTATCTTCTTAAGAAAGGGTAATAACGATTTTATCTCGTCGGTCTCTCCGCTATAAGACAAAATAACAGCCACATCCTCGTTTAAGACTCTGCCTAAATCACCGTGAACAGCTTCTGCCGGATGCAGCCATATTGAAGGCGTACCTGTAGAAGAAAGAGTAGCAGAAAATTTCTGGGCGATTATGCCGGCTTTGCCCATACCGGTTGCAATAACCTTGCCTTTACACTTTGAGAGTAACCCTACAGCATTAATAAAAGAACTATCTAATCTGGATTTTATATGCCCTATAGCTTTAGCCTCGATATCGAGTATCTCTTTACCCCATTTCAATATATCCTGTCGTCTGTTTTTCATGAAGACAAAACCTTTCTTATATTAAGGGCCTGTTTGAGAAGGGCTTCGGTATCTTTTACAGCAAGGCTTGTAGCTTTATCCGACAAAGCTTTATCAGGATTAATATGAACCTCGCAAAAAATCCCGTCTATACCGAAAGCTGCCGCAGCTCTTGCTAAAGGTAATACAAACTCCCTGTCACCGCCGGAAACCCCTTTTTGCTGAGAAGGCCGCTGTACAGAATGGGTGACATCAAATATTACCGGATAACCAAAAGATTTCATAATCCCGAACGACCTGAAATCCACCACCAGGTTATTATATCCAAAACATGTGCCCCGTTCGGTAAGAAAGATATCTTTATTCCCGCAGGAAGTTATCTTATCTATAACAAACCTCATATCATCCGGAGAGACAAACTGCCCCTTCTTTACATTAATAGGCAATCCGGTAGAAGCCGCTTTAGTAATAAGGTCGGTCTGCCGGCATAAGAAAGCCGGAATCTGGATTATATCCAGGGCTTGCGCTGCTTTATCGACCTGAGTAACACAATGCACATCGCTTAAGACTTTTAAGCCTAACTCGCCTTTAACCTTTTTAAGTATCTCCAAGCCTTCTTCTAACCCGGGGCCTCTAAAAGAATCTATAGAGGTACGGTTAGCTTTATCGAAACTGGCTTTAAAGATAAAGTCAACTTCAAATTTAGAAGTTATTTCTTTTAATTCCTCTGCAATCCGGAAAGTCAATTCCCGGCTTTCTATTACACAAGGCCCGGCTATGAATATTAGTTTATCTTGCATTATATTATCCCAATCTTAATTATCAATTATCATTTTATTGTCTACAAGTAGTCTTTACATCCTCAAATTACTAATGACTAATTTCTAATTGACCTAATCAAATCCCAATACCCAAAGGATAAATGTCTACCGGCTTGTAAAACAAAGCTTTTTCATCACTTGGGTGTTGGTGCTTAAGATTTGATACTTCGAGTATACTCAGTATCAACCCTGAACGTAGTCGAATGGGTTGATTAGACATTAGATCAATTAGATTAATTAGATTAATTAGAACTTCAATTGTCAGTATCACTTTGTAATAGTACAAATTATGAGTTATCATCCTTTTTTACTTTTTATAATTCTTTCTACCTTCTCCAAATCTTCCTCAGTATCTATGCCCCAGGAATCGAAAGTCGTGAGGACTGTCTTAATCTTAAACCCTGATTCAAGAACTCTCAACTGCTCTAATTTTTCCACCTGTTCCAATGTCGAAGGCGGGATATTCTTAAACTTATATAAAAAATCTTTCGTATAGACATATATACCTATATGCTTATAGTAATCTACTTCGGCATCATCGTCTCTGGAAAAGGGCAGTTTAGTCCGTGAAAAATATAAGGCAAACCCGTTTCTATCAATAACTACCTTAACTATGTTAGGGTCGTTTATCTGTTCGGGATCGGTTATCTTCTTTATTGCCGTAGCCATACTCAAACTCTTATCCTCGCCCATAACATCTACTAAAGCGTTGATTACCGAAGGGTGTATAAGAGGTTCATCAGCTTGAATATTAACTACCAACCTGGTGTCTATACTCGCTACGGCTTCACATATCCTGTCTGTACCGCATATATGCTGAGCAGACGTAAGCACAGACTTAGCTCCAAACTCTTCGGCATGGCGAACTATTCTTTCATCATCAGCCGCTATTATCAAATCTTCGAGTTTACTAGATTTTGATGCGGTCTGCCAAGTCCGTTCCAAAACCGACTTACCGGCTAATTTCTGCAGGAGTTTTTCGTGCATCCTGGTTGATTTTAATCTTGCCGGGATAATCCCTACAGCTTCTTTCATGTCAACCTGCCCTTTTAACCTTTACTTTATTAAAATATTTATCGACTCTTTCTTTCAATTCGTTCTTGGTTACCGCATATACTCCTATCTTTTCTACCACAATACTGGCAGCCATATTAGCCAGAAACGAAGCCTCTAAAAATGAAGCCCCGGCTGATAAAGCCGCCGTAAATACCGCTATAACCGTATCTCCGGCTCCCGAAACGTCGAAGACTTCTAAAGCAAATGTGGGAAGATGGAATATACTCCCCTCTTTCTGAAACAACCGCATACCGTCCTCACCCAGGGTAAGCAACAAAGCCTGCGGAGATAAATCGCTTAAAAGAACTTTTCCTAGAAGATTAATCTCATCCTGGGTCTTAATTTTCATATTATTAGCCGCCGAAGATGCCTCTTTTAAATTAGGAGTTAAAGCTGTTACATCCTTATATAAATCAAAATGGCTTTCTTTAGGGTCAACTGTAATTATCTTATTTTTATCTTTACAAAGGGGGATAACTGTATCAAGCAGGTCAGGATTAATAACTCCTTTACCGTAATCTTCCAGAATAACTGCGTCGAACTCATCGATACTCTTTTTTATTGACTTTAATAACCTTTGGTTTGTATTAATTGAAATCTCTTCGTTAGACTCCCAATCGATTCTTACTACCTGCTGATGTTGAGCAATTACCCGGGCTTTTAACGTGGTAGGCCTTTGTTTAGAAGTAATTGTACAATTTTTATCAATTTTTTCTTTAGCGAGTATTCCTGCAAGCAGTTTTCCGTAGAAATCCGTACCGATTATCCCGGAAAGGTGGGTTTTAACGCCTAACTTCGAAAGGTTCCAGGCGACATTTGAAGCGCCTCCTAAAAGAAAATTCTCCCGGTTAGCCCAGACTACCGGCACAGGCGCCTCAGGAGAAAGCCGCTCGGCCTTACCCCAGATATAATGGTCTAAGATAATGTCGCCGACTACCAGAATCCGCGGCTTATGTAGTTTGGAGATTATCTGTAAAAGTTTGTTTTTGTTTAAATGCTTTCGCATAGTTATATATACTGCCACTACTTAACAAAACAAGCATTTTAAGTTAGAATGAGCTCCTAAGAAAAGGAGGTCATTCTATGAAAAAACGTAAATGGAGCAGCCAGGAAAAACTACGTATCGTACTTGAAGGCTTAAGCGGAAAAATTGAGATAACCAAGTTATGCGCTAAGTACCAAATAGCTAATACTCAGTATTATCTCTGGCGCGATAATTTGCTTAAGCACGGCCATCAAGCTTTTGAAACTAAAAATA
>CAZBZJ010000016.1:0-9188 GCA_964496355.1 uncultured Planctomycetia bacterium
TTAGATAATTTTAGCCTGGTATCTAACTCTGATTCTCATTCTCCCAGCCGTATTGGCAGAGAAGCAAATGTTTTTGACTGCAGTTTAGATTACTGGCAGATAAAGAAGGCTTTAGAAGAAAAAAATAGAGAAAGATTTTTGTATACTATAGAATTCTTTCCCGAAGAAGGTAAATATCATTATGACGGCCATAGAAATTGTAAGTTAAGCTGGTCTCCTGTGAAAACTAAAGAAGCTAACGGTATTTGTCCGGTTTGCGGCAAGCCTATAACTAAAGGAGTTTTAGGCCGAGTAGGCGAACTAGCTGATAGAAAAGAAGGGTTTGTTCCTGAAAATGCAATACCTTTTAAAAGTATGGTGCCGTTAGATGAAATTATTGCTGAATCTCGCGGAGTCAAAAAAGGAGCTAAACAGGTTGAAGAAGTATATATACAGTTAGTTTCTACATTCGGATCGGAATTTAACCTTCTGGTAAATATAGATGAATCAGAATTGTTCTCTAAATTGCCCGGTAAGATAGCAGAAGGGATAAACAGGGTAAGGAAAAAAGAGGTAAATGTTATTCCCGGATTCGATGGCGAGTATGGCCAGATTAAGATTTTCGGTGACGACGAGAAAAAAGAAAAAGAACAAATTACCCTCTTTTAGTTCACCAGAAGATAGGTTATCGAATAAACTCTAAACACAAAACGCTAAATCCTAAACAAACTCAAAATGGATAAAACTCAAAACCCAAAATATAATATGGCGATAAATCTGGTATGGTTTGAATTTTTACAGATTTGGATTTTGGGTTTGTTTGGAGTTTAGGATTTTGGATTTAGGGTTTTGGATGGCTTATTACTAGTTTTTTAAATAGCCCCTATAGCTCAAGTGGATAGAGTACAGGCCTCCGACGCCTGGAGTGGCCGTTCGAGTCGGCCTAGGGGCACTTTCGTGAAAAGAAGACAGAAGGTAGAAGACAGAGGTCAGAGGATAGAAGATAGAAGTCAGAGAAATTCTGATATTTAACTTCTTAATTAATCAGGCTGCGTTAATTATAAGGATAAGCATGAATGTTGGTGTGATTGGCGGGAATAAGTGTTCGGAAAAAGATTATAAAGTTGCCCGGGAATTGGGCAGGCTTATAGCTGTTAATGGATGGATATTAGTCTGTGGAGGCCGGCAGGGGGTTATGGAAGCTGCCTGTAAAGGAGCAAAAGAAAAAGGAGGCATAACCATAGGTATTTTGCCGGGGATTGATTCAGAAGAATCTAATTCCTATGTGGATGTAAAAATACCTACAGGATTAGGCAATGCACGGAATGTTATGGTAGTAAGGGCAAGTGACTGTCTGGTAGCAATAGATGGTAAATACGGGACTTTATCTGAGATAGCTTTTGCCCTGACCGAAGGTAAAAAAGTTTATGGTCTTAACACCTGGGATATAGAAGGTGTAGAGAAAGCGGACGGTGCTGAATCTGTCATTAATCGAATAAGAGAGAATGTGATGCCGATGAATAAGAGAAAAGCTGTAATAATGCTGGAAGACGGATTTTTTCAAACAGCCGATTATTTTGGAGCCGAAGGAGAAACCCTGGGGGAGGTTGTCTTTAATACTTCTATGTCAGGATACCAGGAGATATTAACAGACCCTTCATATAAAGGTCAGATTGTTTGCATGACTTATCCTTTAATCGGTAATTACGGAATAAATTCTAAAGATATAGAGTCTGGCTGGATACAAGTAAAAGGATTTATAGTAAGAGAGAGAAGCCGGATTATATCAAATTGGCAGGCAGAAAAATCGTTAGAGGATTATTTAAGAGATAATAATATTATAGGAATTGAAAGTGTCGATACCCGGGCAATAACCCGGCATATAAGAATGAAAGGCGCGATGAAAGGGATTATATCCGCAAATGAGTTTAATAAGGAGAATTTAAAGGCAAAATTAGATGCTTCTGTCCCGATTGCAGGAAGAGACTTAGTAAAAGAAGTCTTGAGTAAAGATGTATATGAATGGGATAAAGATTCTCCGGGATGTGGAGATAAAACAGTTGTGGTTATTGATTGCGGGGTTAAGTTCAGCATTCTCAGAAATCTAAAGAAGCACTTTAAGACGGTCTGGGTAGTACCGGCCACGATTTCTATAGCGGAAATACTAAAATTGAAACCAGCCGGCATTCTATTTTCTAACGGGCCGGGGGACCCGGAACCGGTTAGGTATGCAATTAACCTGGCCGGTGAGATAATCGACAGGCTGAAGTCCGGGCATATAAATGTAGCTGTTATGGGAATATGTCTGGGGCATCAGATTTTAGGATTGGCTATAGGCGGTAAGACCTATAAACTAAAGTTTGGCCATCACGGAGGTAATCATCCGGTAAAGAATTTAGAGACAGGCAGAATAGATATTACTGCTCAAAACCATAATTTTTGTTTAGATACACACAGCCTGCCTAAACAGATAAAGTCTACCTATATAAATCTCTATGATAAGACGAGCGAAGGTATAGAACACCGAGATTTACCGGTTTTTAGCGTGCAATTTCATCCGGAAGCAGGTCCGGGCCCTTTTGATGCCCATTATTTATTTAAAAAATTCGAAGAACTGGCGGCCGGGTAGGTGGCAGATAGAGAAGATAACCACTGCTTGCCGTGTAATAGGCAGGGTTTCGGGAACATTTTTGATTTGCGTATACGTTAAACATTTAAAAATATGCCAAAACGTACCGATATAAAAAAGATTTTGATTATAGGCTCGGGGCCTATTGTTATTTCACAGGCCTGTGAATTTGATTATTCGGGTACGCAGGCCTGTAAAGCGTTAAGGGAAGAAGGATATAAAGTAATCTTGCTTAATTCTAATCCGGCTACTATTATGACCGACCCTGATTTTGCCGATAGTACCTATATAGAACCTTTAACAGCTGAAGTATTAGAAAAGGTCTTAGACAAAGAAAGACCGGATTGTTGCCTGGCTACTTTAGGCGGACAGACTGCTTTGAATTTAGCTTTTTCTGCTTCTAAACAAGGCATATTCGGTAAGTATAATGTAGAGCTTATCGGTGCTAGTAAAGAAGTTATTGAAAAAGCAGAAGACAGGGAACTGTTTAAGAAAGCAATGGTAGAAGTCGGCATTGAAGTGCCTAAATCTAAAACAGTTTATACTATGGCTGAAGCTAAAGAATATATAAAACATCTAGGTTTACCTTGTGTAATCAGGCCGGCTTTTACTTTAGGCGGGACCGGCGGCGGGATTGCTTTTAATGAAGAAGAATTTGAGAATATCGTATCTTTAGGTTTGGAACAGAGTTTGATAAATGAAGTCCTTGTTGAAGAGGCAGTATTAGGATGGAAAGAGTATGAGTTAGAATTGATGAGGGATAATAACGATAATGTAGTTATTATCTGTTCTATAGAGAATTTTGACCCTATGGGGATACACACAGGCGATTCTATAACAGTTGCACCCCAGCAGACCTTAACCGATAAAGAGTATCAAAATATGCGTAACCAGGCTATAAGAGCTATACGTGCTATTGGGGTGGAGACCGGCGGTTCAAATGTTCAGTTTGCCGTTAATCCTGAAGACGGACGCATGGTTATTGTAGAGATGAACCCGCGGGTATCGCGGAGTTCGGCATTAGCCTCTAAAGCTACGGGATTCCCGATAGCTAAGATAGCGGCTAAATTAGCGGTAGGTTATAGGCTAGAAGAGATCCCCAATGACATTACGCAGGAAACGCCCGCATCTTTTGAGCCAGCAATAGATTATTGTGTGGTTAAGATACCACGATGGGCTTTCGAAAAGTTTTCGCAAGCTGATCCTGTTCTGACTACAGCTATGAAGTCTGTCGGTGAAGTGATGGCCATAGGCAGGACTTTTAAAGAAGCATTGCAAAAAGGGCTGAGGGGGCTGGAAATTGGAAAAGACGGGTTGCAGACTATAATAGATTTAAAAAGGCAAGAAGTAAACCTGCGGGAAATAAAAGAAGAAGTTAAATCCAGGCTCATTACACCTAATGCTGAAAGAATCTTTTATATAGGAGATGCCTTAAGATTAAATTTTTCTGTCGAAGAGATATATGCTTTTAGCCGGATAGACAGATGGTTTTTGAATAATATTAAAGAGATTATTGATTTCGAAGGATTTTTCAAACAGGATAAAAGGCTTGACCCCCAAAAATTAAGGAGAGCCAAAGAGATGGGGTTTTCCGATAAACAAATAAGTAATATGTTGGGTGTAGAAGAAGATATAATCCGTAAGTTCAGAGAAGAACACGATATAATTCCTGTGTATAAATTAGTCGATACCTGCGCCGCAGAGTTTCAGGCATATACGCCTTATTATTATTCCACTTATGAATATGAACAGGAAATAGAGCCTTCAGATACTAAAAAAGTTATGATTTTAGGCGGCGGGCCTAATCGGATAGGACAAGGCATAGAGTTTGATTATTGTTGTGTACATGCTTCGTTTGCCTTAAAAGAAGAAAAGATCGAATCTATAATGGTTAACTGTAATCCCGAAACCGTATCAACCGATTATGATACATCTGATAGGCTCTATTTCGAACCCGTAACGATAGAAGATGTGCTGCATATCGTTAAAAAAGAAAATCCCCAAGGTGTAATATTACAGTTCGGCGGCCAGACCCCTTTAAATCTAGCATTGAAATTAACTAAAGAAAATGTGCCTGTATTGGGGACGAAAGCTTCTGATATTGATATTACGGAAGACAGGCAGAAATTCCGGCAGTTGCTTAATAGCCTGGGTTTAGAACAGGCGCCTTCTAAAATTGCCCGTTCTTTTTATGAAGCTGAGTCTGCTGCCAAAGAGATAGGTTATCCAGTTATGGTCAGGCCGTCCTATGTACTGGGTGGCCGAGCAATGGAAATTGTATATGAAGAAAAAATACTCGAAAAATTTGTCAGGGAGGCTTTAGTATATTCGCCTAACCAGCCAATTCTCATAGATAAATTCTTAGAAGATGCTATTGAGGTAGATGTGGATTTGATTGGTGACGGAAAAAGGTTTGTAATCGGCGGAATTTTAGAACACATAGAAGAAGCCGGGATACATTCCGGAGATAGCGCTATGTGCCTGCCGCCTTTTAGCATCCCCGATTCTATAATCGATAAGGTAAGGCAAGCAAGTTATGCGTTGGCTGAAAAACTTAATATAACCGGACTGATGAATATCCAGTATGCGATAAGAGGTGAAAAAATATTTGTCTTAGAAGTTAACCCGCGTGCTTCCCGTACGGTTCCATTTATATCAAAGGCTATCGGTGTGCCTTTAGTTAAATTGGCAACTAAGGTTATGTTAGGGAAGACCTTGGAAGATTTGGGATTTACTGAAGAGAGAGTTCCTAAATATACCTGCGTTAAAGAATCGGTATTTCCATTTAACCGGTTTGCTGGGGTGGATATAATGTTAGGGCCAGAGATGCGGTCTACGGGAGAAGTTATGGGAATCGATACCGATTTTGCCGGCGCTTATTTAAAAAGCCAGATATCGGCGTTCCAGACGTTGCCTGATAAAGGAACCGTATTTATAAGCGTAAAGAATAAAGATAAACGGTCTATTTTGTTGATTGCTAGAAGGTTAAAAGATTTCGGGTTTGATTTGTTGGCTACGCGGGGTACAGCCAAAGCGTTAAAAGCCAGCGGCATTGATTCTATAGCGTTACCCAGGATTTCGGAGGGGCGGCCTAATATATTAGACTATATTAAAAATCGGAAAGTAAGTTTGATAATTAATACGCCTTCAGGCCGGATTCCTAGGCAGGATGAAGTTAAGATAAGGTCAGAAGCTGTAAAATACGGGATTTCTTGTATTACTACCATTTCCGGGGCACAGACTTCTGTTAACGCGATTGAAGTGTTAAGAAAGAATAAACTAAAAGTAAAATCTTTGCAGGAGCACTATAAAAATGTGTAAATAAAGGAGGGAGTGGATATGCCGAAACGTAAAGATATAAATAAAGTCTTAATAGTAGGGTCAGGGCCGATTATTATAGGACAGGCATGTGAGTTTGATTATTCGGGTACTCAAGCGTGTAAAGCATTGAAGGAAGAAGGATATAAAGTAGTTTTGGCTAATTCTAACCCGGCAACTATAATGACCGATCCTGGTATGGCGGATAAGACTTATATAGAACCTTTAACTGTAGATAGTTTAAGGAAAATAATCGAAATAGAAAAACCACAAGCTATATTGCCTAACTTAGGCGGGCAGACGGGATTAAATCTTACCTCCAGTCTATATAAGAATGGTGTGTTGGATGAATATGGAGTTGAGGTTATAGGAGTAAAAGCCGATGCTATTGAACGTGGCGAAGACAGGATCGCTTTTAAAGAGACAATGAGAAAATTAGATGTGCCCATACCTAAGTCTGAACCCTCTATAAGCGTTGAGGAGGCTGAAGCTATAGCTGAGAAGCTGGGGTATCCGGTGGTTTTAAGGCCCGCATATACTTTAGGCGGTACAGGCGGAGGGATAGCTTATAACGTCGAAGAATTACGCACTATCGCAGCACGGGGGTTAGCAGCCAGTTTGGTAAATCAGGTGTTAGTAGAAGAGTCGGTTTTAGGCTGGGAAGAACTAGAGTTGGAAGTTGTCCGCGATGAAAAAAATAAAAAAATAACCGTCTGTTTTATAGAAAATATAGATGCTATGGGTGTGCATACCGGCGATAGTTTCTGTGCGGCACCCATGCTCACAGTTCCTCAAGAACTGCAGAAACGTATGCAGGATATATCTTATAAGATCGTAGATGCGATAGGCGTTACAGGCGGTACAAATATTCAGTTTGCCCATAACCTGGTAGATGACAGGATTGTGGTTATTGAGATTAATCCCCGTACATCCCGCAGTTCGGCTTTGGCGTCTAAAGCTACCGGTTTTCCTATAGCAAGGATTTCCAGCAAACTTGCTGCCGGGATTACTATGGATGAGATCCCTTATTGGAAAGAAGGAACCCTAGACAAATACGAACCCTGGGGTGATTATGTAGTTATTAAGTTTGCCCGGTGGGCGTTTGAAAAGTTTGCTCAGGCAAAAGATGTATTGGGCACACAGATGCGTGCAGTAGGCGAAGTTATGAGTATAGGAAAAACTTTTAAAGAAGCGTTTCAAAAGTCTATAAGGTCTTTAGAGATTAAACGGTATGGGTTAGGCGTAGATAAATTTAAACAGTTTTCAATAGAAGAGTTAAAGGAACGCCTTTTTAGCCCTTCGAGTGAACGTATATTTTTAATGTATCAAGCCCTTCGTAAAGGCGTTTCTGTAGAAGAACTCTATCAGATAACGCATATAGGAAGATGGTTCATAAACGAAATGAAAGAGTTGGTTGAATTTGAAGAAGAATTAATGAAATATAAATGGTCCGAATTAGCCGATACTAAACTAAGTAAGGCTAAAGAATGGGGGTTTTCTGACCGTTATTTAGCAGATATTTTCGGTGTGTCCGAAAAAGAAGTGCGTCAAAAACGTAAGTCTATCGGCAAATCTGCTCAGTATGATGCTGTGCCTGTAAGCGGTGTTGAGAATGCGGCTTATTATTATTCTACATATATAGGTAAAGATACGGTGGAGGTGTCTAATAAGAGAAAGATAATGATCTTAGGCGGCGGGCCTAACCGTATAGGCCAGGGTATAGAGTTTGATTATACTTGTGTACATGCGGCTTTTGCTCTTAGAGGCGAAGGGTATGAATCTATAATGGTTAATTGTAACCCGGAGACAGTCTCTACTGATTATGATACTTCGGACAAACTCTATTTCGAACCGTTGACCGTAGAAGATGTATTAACAATCTATGAAAAAGAAAAACCTACAGGGGTTATAGTCCAGTTCGGCGGTCAAACGCCGTTAAACATCGCGCAGGAATTAAAAGACAATGGAGTAAATATCCTGGGAACAGATCCAGAAAGTATAAGTTTCGCTGAGGACAGGGAACGGTTTCGTAAAAAAATGATAGACCTTAAAATACCACAGCCTGATAGCGGCACAGCAAGGTCTTTGGAAGAAGCTATCTCAATAGCTGACCGTATCGGGTATCCTTTAATGGTAAGGCCTTCTTTTGTTTTAGGCGGCAGGGGTATGGAGATTATTTATGATGAACGAATGCTCAAAAAATATGCAGAAAGCGCTATAGAAATAAGTCCTGAATATCCTATGCTTATTGATAGGTTTTTAGAAAAAGCCGTAGAAACTGAAGTTGATGCTCTCTCTGACGGAAAAGATACTTTTCTGGCTTCTGTAATGGAACACATAGAATTAGCTGGAGTGCATTCGGGAGATTCTGCCTGTGTTATTCCTACCCGCACTTTAAACAAAAAACATTTAGATACTATAGAAGATTATACTGCTAAGATAGCCAGAGAGCTTAAGGTAGTGGGGTTAATGAATATCCAGTTTGCTATTTGTGATGATAAGGTTTATATTTTAGAAGCTAATCCACGGGCGTCGCGTACGGTTCCTTTGGTCTCAAAAGTTACCGGTATACCAATTGCCAGGATCGCTACTTTGTTAATGATGGGTAAAAAGGTTAAAGACTTCGAACAACTTAAAGCATATACCCTGCCGTATGTAGCGGTAAAAGAAGCAGTCTTTCCTTTCAATATGTTTCCGGAAGTAGACCCTGTTTTAGGCCCTGAGATGAGAGCTACCGGCGAAGTTATGGGGATATCCGAAAAATTTGGAGCAGCTTTTTATAAAGCGCAAGAAGCTACCGGAATAAAACTTCCCTTAGAAGGCACTGTTTTATTGACGGTTTCGGATCAAGATAAAGCTTTGTTGGAACCATTAGCTAAGAAGATTAAAAAGCTGGGTTTTTCCATTTTAGCAACCGAAGGCACTCAGAAATTCTTAAAGGATAAAAATATAGATACGGATTTTATTAAGAAGCTTCATGAGGGAAGGCCGAATATCGTCGATGCTGTCAAAAATAAGAATATACATTTAATAATTAATACTCCGGTCGGGCGCAGCAGTAAATATGACGATAGTTACATCCGGATGATGGCTATTCAACATAAGGTGCCACCAAAGGCGCTCCAGGGCATGTATACGGACGCTTGCAGGTGCACCACGCCGACGTAAACCGGCACGACCATGATGCCCAGGGCACAGCCGACCATGGCCAGCATGATGAAGCGCGTGTCCCCGGCCCCCCTGAGCGCGCCGGCAAAGATGA
>CAZBZJ010000016.1:9198-12972 GCA_964496355.1 uncultured Planctomycetia bacterium
AAAGCTCTACAAGATTATTATAAGATAAGAGAGGGTGAAGAGTAAACATATGCCTGAATTACCCGAAGCAGAAACTATTAGAAGAGATTTAGAAAGGATTATTGTCGGTAAAATTATCACAGACGTAAATGTAATCAAGCCCAAAGTAATTAAGGAGCCTCCGGTAGAGAGATTTAAGAAAGAGATTAAAAATGCATCTGTTAATGAAATAATCCGTAGAGGCAAAGCATTAATAGTAAGGATTAATCAAGATAAATATCTAATTATCCACCTAAGAATTTCTGGATGGCTTCTATACGGTAAACCGGCAGAAAAAGCAAGAGTAGTATTTATTTTTTCCGGGGCAGACGCTTTAAATTATATGGACCAGAGGTTGTTAGGAGAAATTAAGTTGCGTAGTTCATACCGTGACCTTGCTTTTATCCGGAATTTGGGGCCGGAGTTTTTTAGCTTAACGGAAGGCGAGTTTAAAAATATAATAAAGAACCAGAAACGTGCTATAAAGATTGTCCTTATGGACCAGCGGGCAATCGCCGGATTAGGCAATATATATGCCCAGGAAAGCTTATATAGAGCCCGTATCTTACCTGGCAGGCGGGCTAACGATTTAAAAGATAAAGAGATTGGCAGATTATATAAAAAAATAGAAGCGGTTTTAAAAGAAGCAATAAAATACCGCGGTTCTTCTGTCGATGCATATAAAGATATAGCTGGGCATAAAGGCGGCATGGAGTCAAGGCTCAAGGTTTACGGCCGAAAAGGCAAGCCGTGTGTAGTTTGTAAGACGCCGATAAAAAAAATAAAAATTGGCGGCAGAGGAACTTGTTTTTGCCCTGTATGCCAGAAATAATAGCTTTATGGATAGACTAAGAGTATCCCATAATTCTAAGCCTAACCGGAATGAAACACAGATGTTATAGGATTGCTGAGTCCCGGCTGATTAAACTTTTGAAATCCATAAAGTCTTACCCGGGAGTATTTTTAGAAACTGTATATTGCGATAAAGATAATTTCCGGTCTTTCGTCTTTACCCGCCCTAAAGAAATTTTGCAGTATAATCTCGGAGAAGACCACGATAAATTTTTTGGCGAGGTAGAGGAGCGTATAAATTCGGGGCTCTGGCTGGCCGGGTTTTTCTCTTATGAATTTGGATATATTTTTGAACCCCGCCTGTATTCTTTGCTGAAAAAGAAAAAAATCCGGTATCCTTTGGCATGGTTGGGAGTTTTTCGTAAACCCTTAGAAGTTGATCACCGGCTGAGAATTGAAGGCGAAGATAAACCCGGTATTCTGCAGGATACGGGAAAGCACGTATTTAAAGGCGAACGGTTTAATATGGGGTTTAGACGGTATAATACGGCGGTTTCATCTATAAAAGGCCACCTGAAAAAAGGCAATTCCTACCAGGTAAACCTAACTTTAAAGCATAGATCGAAATTTACGGGAGATGCGAGTAATCTTTATTTGAGTTTGCGCAGGGCTCAGCCTACTTCGTATTCCGGGTTTATCAATGATGGCAGCCGGTATATACTTTCTTTTTCGCCGGAACTTTTTTTTAGGCGGAACGATAATATTATGTATATGCGCCCGATGAAAGGGACTTATAAACGGGGCAGGAGCCCTGAAGAAGACAGTATTTATAAAAGTTTCCTTAACAACGATGCTAAGAACCGGGCTGAGAATGTAATGATAGTGGATTTGTTAAGGAATGATTTAGGCAAAATATCAGTCCCTGGCAGCGTAAAAGTAACCCGCCTCTTTGATATAGAGAGTTATCCATCTTTGTTTCAGATGACGTCTACTGTAAAAGCATCTTTGGAAGAAGGCGTATTGTACAGAGATATATTTAGAGCCCTTTTTCCCTCGGGTTCGGTTACAGGCGCGCCTAAAATAAGGACTATGCAGATAATCGAAAATGTCGAGAAAGAAGCCAGAGGTGTCTATACAGGGGCAATAGGGTTTATTAGCCCCAAAAAACAAGCGTGTTTTAATGTAGCTATTAGAACTGTAGTATTGGAAAAAAATAATTTAAAATTCGGTGTAGGTAGCGGGATTGTTTATGATTCTCACCCTGAGAAAGAATATCAGGAATGCAAGCTAAAAACTGAATTCTTGAAACGGAAGGCTGAAAAATTCTTTCTGATAGAAACAATAGGGTGGGAAAAGAATAAGTTTAAGTTTTTAACCCTGCATATGAAACGGCTAAAGAACTCCTGTTCTTATTTTAAAATACCGCTTGATACAACTGCTTTGGAAAAAGAGCTGTATTTATTGTCTGAAAATAAATTCGATAAAAAAAGTTCATATAAAGTCAAAGTGTTGGTTAGCCCGGAAGGAAGGATTAGCTTGAATTACCGAAAAATAAAAAATTCGTACAGGCGGGTAAAAATTAAGCTGTCTAAAAATAGGGTTGATTCTGAAAATATCTTTTTGTTCCATAAAACCACCAATAGAAAACTTTATGACACCGAGTTAAAAAAAGCAAAAAAACAGGGATTTTTTGATGTGATCTTTCTGAATGAAAAAAATCAGCTTACCGAAGGGGCTAGAACTAATCTGTTTTTATCTGTGGGGGGTAATTTATATACACCTTCGTTAGAGTCTGGGCTTTTACCCGGGGTTTTGCGCGAGTATCTGCTGGCTAAGAAAAAAGTTAGGCAAAAAGATCTCTATATAAACGACTTATACCAGACTGATGAAATCTTTATCGGCAATTCAGTGAGGGGTTTATTGCCGGTAAGAATGGGTGGGGATTATAAGAAGTAAGGGTAGAGTTGGTTTATAGAGAGGCTGAATTAGCAAAGAGGATAAATAGTCAACGAAGATAATCATTGAAGATTTTAAAAATAGAGATAGAATTTATATAACCCGATGAAACAGTTAGAAGTAAGAGTTAAGCATATAAAAGAAATAAAAAGAGGAGTGTTTTTGGTAAGTTTTTCATCCTCTTTCCTGTCGCGTAATTGCAAGCCGGGTGAGTTTATCCATATAAAGATAGATAGCGCCGGCATTCTTCTCCGCCGTCCTTTTAGTGTCCATAGAATAGAAAATGATGATATATATATTCTTTTTAAGGTCAGAGGCCGTGGCACCAAAAAATTCAGCGAGTATAAAAAAGGCGATAAAATAAATATAATTGGGCCGTTAGGTAAAAGTTTCGATTATATGGAGACAAAGAAAAGCAAAAAGTTCTCAGATAAAGAAAATGGAATGCCGGTTTTAATTGGCGGCGGTATAGGGGTTGCGCCCTTGGTGTTTTTGGCTCAAAAAATAAGCAAAATAAGAGGCAAAAAACCTTCCGGGTTAGTTTTTTTAGGCGCAAGAGACAAGAATGAGATTTTATGTAAGGATTATTTAAATAAACTTGATTTTAGAGTCTTCATTAGTACCGAAGACGGGTCTATGGGAAAGAAGGGTACAGCTATAGATTTATTTAAGGATGAAGCCGAAAAGCGGGGCCGTAGTTTCACGGCAGCCGTTTATAGCTGCGGGCCTAAAGATATGTTTAGAGAATTAGCTAATACGGTAAAATATTTTCCTAATATAAATGTACAGGTTTCTTTTGAACAGTTTATGGGATGCGGAATAGGTGTTTGTCGCGCCTGTGTAATAGATACAAAATCCGGGTTAAAAAGAGTCTGTAAAGACGGGCCGGTATTTGATCTAAAAGATATATATTGATTTTTCTAATAAGCCGAGAGTTAATTCTTAGAGGGGGACACAATGAAAAGTAAAATATTTTTTCTTTTTATACTTTTATCTCTGGCTGTTTTT
>CAZBZJ010000017.1:0-12853 GCA_964496355.1 uncultured Planctomycetia bacterium
GATTAAGTAAGATGAGAGCAAAGGTTTGATGGTTTTTC
The DNA here is from genome assembly GCA_964496355.1 of uncultured Planctomycetia bacterium. Classification (GTDB taxonomy): domain Bacteria; phylum Omnitrophota; class Gorgyraeia; order Duberdicusellales; family Duberdicusellaceae; genus CAZBZJ01. The sequence goes on from CAZBZJ010000017.1 coordinate 39, forward strand.
TATGATACAGGTTCTAACTTCGTCTAACCAGCGGCCCCATTTTCATAATCTTTTTCAGTTGGAATTTTTCCTTAATTTAGTAGATTAAAGCGATGATGTTTATAGTCACCAGGCTGTCCCGGTCGTAGTAGCCGTCTACTGCATCGTCAGATAGCCTTTTAATATCAACTTTTCCTTCTTCTAAAGGGATTATTACCGAATCACCCATGTTTACCATAATAGCATGGCTGTTACCTGTACTCCAGGCATCAGCAAAAATCTTGCCTAAAGGTTTCCGGGTCTTATGGGTTTGAAGTTCGATGACCAGTTCTAATGCGCAGCCTTCGGTATCAAGTTTTTCCAGACAGATGGGGTCTTGAATTTGCTTATTGATGTTTAAAATGGCTCCTACAGCCTTGCCGGTTTCGTCGATGGTTATAGGTTTGTAGTCGGCAGTTACTATCGGTTCTATAATTGTACCTTGGGTAGCCGGTGAAAAATCGATTATCCCGCCTAAATTTTTTTGTGAGAAGGCTTCTTGGTCTTCTTCCTGAGAGTATATATAAGAATTGCCGAAAATAAAGGCTAATGTCAAAATTCCGAGCAAAATAAATGCTATTTTTTTCATCTTAATCACCCCTTTTAGTATATCAAATTTATCATCTGTTTAAGATTATAGCCTTTTTTTCGTTAATAGTAAACAGGTACTTTTTGGGGTTTAGGTATGGATAGAGTTTTTGTCGTTTTTAGGGCCGTAATCTATTGTAATATTTTTCTTTTCTAGTAGTTAGTTGTTCATAAGACATTTATCGTTAAGAACTTATGTTGATTTTTCTATATATCCCAGAGCCTTCATATACTAAAATTTTACTATCTGTGATATAATTTAAAGGGAGGCGAAAGAATGAATAATCCGGCTGTAAAGACAGTGAAAGAATATATAATCTGGAGATTTACTAAGATTATTGCTAGTTCTGACGGTGATGTGCACGAAGAGGGCTTTATTCAAAAAACCTATGAGAAACTAAAGTCTATGGGCAGTAAATGGTTGGATGAGTTTCCGGAAGATACCGGAATGAGTAGTGTTGCTTGTGTGTTTTGCGAGGATGATTATAAAGTAAAAGAGAAATGGATGATCCCGCACAGAGCTTGTAACCTTTCAAAAAAATATAATTGTATATCAGTATGTGAAAAATGCAGAGAGAAAAAAGGAGCACACCTGATAAAGAAAGAGGATGTCGATAGTACAGAAAAAATGCTGCCTTCGCTAAGGCGTAAAATACTTAAAATGTTATACATATGCCATGAATGTAACGGAACGTTAGATAAAGAAATAGGTCCGGATGCTAAGATGTCGGATTTGACTTATGTTTTTGATAAACCCTGTGATTCTAAAAAAGTCGGGGAACGAGAGTGGGGGAAGGCCGTAGGGATGAATGCTAATTATACAAAATTCATCGTCGGTACACTTTTTGCTATAATTGCTCTAATTATAGCAGGGATCTTTGCTTCTAAAGTTATTCAGGTCGGTAGAGTCGAATATGAAGAATTTACGGAAAATCTAAATAAAGTCTATAGAAATATGCCGAAAGATGATTTTGTCGAGCTTTTTGATATATTTCCGCAGAAAGACCATTTTGAGGCTGGTAATATAGAGTCTTTTACTTATTTGGATTATAGTACCGAAGAAACCGGTGACACAATAACCTTTAAGTTTCGGAATGACAGGCTTCGTAAATGGGGTAATTGATTCGTGCCGTATTTTTCCTGCCAATAAAGAATGATATTAAAGAAAAGGATAAGATGATATAATATTTAGTTTGGTAGCCATATGAATCTGTTTTAAACCCGGAGATTAATTGTGGAATATTTGATGTACAGGCAAGGGATACTTAAAGAGATTGAAGTTTGGGATAGTTATGTGCGTAGAGAGATTAATTTAATAGCTGCCGGCGATACGGCGTTAACTCTAAGGGGTATGAAACCTTCAACTGCCGGTATAGAGTTAATTATACCGGTGGAGCTTGAATATGAGTATCTGACTAATAATTTATCAAAAGCCGGATTTGAACTTGAAAATAATTCCAAATGGTCTCGCGGCGGAATAATACATTTTTTCATTTTTAAAAGCAAAAGACTGTATGGTTTAGACCTTCCGGATTCGCCTCTGGAGAAAAATAATAATGACTTTGTGAGGCAGTATACCAATATATATTTAGGGGCCCTTAATTATTACGACCTTATAGTAGGAAAGTTGTATAAGGACGAACCGGGCGATATTGATGATTGTATTCGTTTGCTGCAAAATAAAAACTTAGGGTTGGATATTAATTCGTTGATGGTACGCTGCCAGGCTATCTATTCGTCGGGAACCGGCAAGGAAAACATCGATAAAAATCTAAAGATGTTGATGCGGAATATTTGATGAATAAGCGGTTATTCAATCCTGATTGTTGTTCCGGATGATACTCCGCGAAGGCCTTCGCGGTTAAGGTTAATTTTTCCGATTAACGCGACTGCTGATGCCGGGACCGGTTTATCGGATTTACTATTAGGCGTAGGGCCAAAGAATATGCAAAGGCCTTTGCCTTCAGGCCAATAAGCAAAATCACCTATTTCAATGTCAGTGGTGAGGTTTTCAGCAGGGGCTTCTATGCCTGTCTCAAAATATATCTCTTCGCCCCATAATCTGAACTGTGCGGTGATGGGTAAATATTCCAATATTTTCCGGCTGGTAGGATTGTCCAGAATGTCGGCGGAGAGCCGGATTGTTTTATCACTTGATTCGATATAGATAGTTTTCTTCATTAAATTTTCTCCTGTTTCTATTATAAATTATCATATATGAGCGGGAATGTCTAATATATTAACCGCGTGCAGAATATATAGAATATGGAAGTTTTAGCTTTAATTGCTTTAAGTGTTTTTTGTTTAGCCGGATTTACAGCAATATTTTTCTCTTCAGTAGGGACATTGGTTATTTTTGCAGGGATTTTCCTATATTCGTTTTTGACCGGGTTTGATGTTATAAAGGTAAATGTACTTATTCTTTTATTTATTTTTTATTTATTTGGGGAATTAGCAGAGTATTTATTTGTAATTATTGGAGCTAAAAAGTTTGGAGCTTCGAATGCTGCTGCAGCCGGTGCAGTTATCGGTGGCATAGCAGGGATAATAGGCGGGTTCTTTTTTGCCGGGGCGGGGTTATTCCTGACTGTTATTTTAGGTATTTTTCTGGGCGCTTTTTTAGCTGAATTTATCGGTAACAAAAATTTCATAAAGTCGGTTAAGTCCGGGGCCGGCGGAGTCATAGGAAGAATAGGCTCTATCGGCGTTAAAGTAGTTGTTGCAATTGTTATGTTAGGTATTGTCGCCGCAAATATAGCCGGTTCCTAAAATGGTATAATTTTAAATTTAGGTTGATAAAGCATGGTTGTTTGTGAGATTATGTTAAGAATAAGAGTAACAGTGGGTTTTTTTATAATAACGAGGTTAAATTATAACAGGAGGTGGGTATGGTAGGATTGGTTACTTTAATCGGGGTAATTATGGTAGCGTTAGGAGCGGTTTATTTAGTTAAACCGCAAGTTATGAAAAAGAGCGCTAAATTCTGGACGAATACCATCAGGTTATATCTGGGAGGTGTTTTAAGCATACTTATCGGTATTATATTTTTAAGCGCGGCTTCTGAATGTAACTCTTTTTGGTTTATTTTATTAGTAGGTATTTTATCTCTGGCTAAAGGCCTTTTCGCCTTTATACTGGGGCCTATAAAAGTTAAGAATATAGTCGGCCAGATCATTAAAAAACCGGCTAAGACATTGAGGGTATTTGCGATTGTCATTCTGGTTTTAGGAGTGATGATTATCTATTCCGCTTGAACTTATAGGCAATAAGAAATAAAAAGGAGGGATGTGAAGGATAATAGTGCGGATGTAGAAATCCGGGAAATAGTTATTGATGATTTGCCCTATGTTTTTCATTTAGGCGAAGAATTATTTACTCCGCAGGATTTTCCTAACCTTTACCGGACCTGGGATGAATATGCGGTTGCAGGATTGTTTATATCGGAACCAGAATTCTGTTTAGCCGCTTGTATAGGTTCTAAACTGGCAGGATTTGCTTTAGGTACGGTTATCGAAAAACCCCGGACTGCGTGGAATTACGGCCATTTAGTCTGGTTGGGAGTGGATAAATCTTATCAGAGAGAAGGCATAGCAAATAAACTGGTGTCGGAATTTATAGAAAGAATGGGCAGAAAAGGTGTGAGGATTATATTGGTTGATACCCAGGCGGATAATACAGGTGCAATAAAATTTTTTAAAAACCAGGGGTTTGGGAACCTGCGGGAACATATTTATATGACCCTTAATCTTGATGAAGTTAATAATAGCTGATATTAACTCCAAAATCCAATTATCTTATGGCGAACCCGGATAATTTTATTAATTTTAATAGATTAAAAGATTTAATTAGTCAGCTGGTAAATATCTATAGTCCATCCGGGAAAGAAGAGGATATCTTGCGTTATCTTAAAAACTATTTAGAGGCATATAATCTTCCTGTAAAAGTACAAAGAGTTGATACAACCCGGTATAATATCTTAGTTTCCGAAAAGCCGGCTGATGTAATGTTTATAGGGCATGTAGATACGGTACCGGCATTTAATTTAGAAGATTACAGGTTTGGAGAAGAAAACGGCAGGCTATCCGGATTGGGATGTGTAGATATGAAATCAGGAGTTGCAGCTATGGTGGAGTCTTTTGTTTCTGTGTGGGAAAATTTTGGTGAGTTGCCGGCAGGTTTAGCTTTAGTGGTAGGCGAAGAAGAGACCAGCGACGGTGCACAGGCTTTAGTTAAGGAGAACAAATTTGATTGGGCGGTTATAGGAGAACCAACAGACCTGGTGCCTTGTTTAAGCCATTATGGTTATCTAGAGATGGAACTAAACACTTATGGGTACAGACGCCATGCATCATTTGCAGATATTGAACATAATGCTACCTATAATATGCTGAATGTTTTGTTAAAACTTACCGAATATCTCAATGAAAACAGGGCCAGTTGTATATATAACATCAGGGATTTGCATAGTTCCGAATCCGGATTTTCAGTGCCGGATAAATGCACTTGTTGGCTGGATGTACATGTGCGCCCTGATATGTCTGTTGACAATATAGCCGGAGAATTGAAAGAAAGGGCGCTGGCTTTTATTTCGGATGAAGGCAGCCCGGAAAAATTCTTTTCGTTATCTACAATCCATTATGGATACCAACTTACAGAAAAAGACGAGTTTATTGATTTGTTGAAAGGTGTATATAAACGTAACGGGTTTAGATGGTCATCTGGTTCTTTTAGAAGCGATTCTGATGCAAACCTTTTATGGGCTGCTGGTGTAAAACCAGTCATCTTGGGGCCGGGAAAACTTGCTAAGGCACATACTAACGATGAGAATATTGGATTGTCGGAGATAATTGCCTGTTCGGACTTATATTACAAAATATTGCGGGAAATATTAAGTGATGGCTCTTAAATATTTTTTATTATGGTATTGTTATCGCTTTGTTAAAATGGTAAAATCTGTAATTGATAATAAAAACTTTTTTAAAAAAGGAGCCGGAATATGAGAAGGATTATGGCGGTATTGATGGTTTGTGGCATTGTTTTATCCGGATGTGCTACTATGGGCGAAAAGACTAAAACTGGCGCAATAGCCGGCGGTGTTTTAGGTGCTGCAGCCGGCGGTATTATAGGACATCAGTCCGGCCACGGCGGAGAAGGTGCAGCTATTGGGGCAGCTGTAGGAGCGTTGAGTGGCGGTGTTATAGGCAATCAGATGGATAAACAGTATTATAAAAATAACGAACAACATATCTCTATCGTCGAGATAGCGGATATGGCGCAGAAAGGCGTTCCGGATAGCGTGATTATTTCTGAGGTTGACAGGACTGATTCTAAATATAAATTGACTTCCGAAGGTATAACCTATTTAAAGAATAACGGCGTGAGTGATAAGGTTATTGACTATATGCTTGCTACCGTCCAATAAAAATATACCTGGAGTTTCTTAAATTTTAAAATGGAGAAACTCCAGTATCTTATTATCCTTGCTTTTTTTAGCACATTAAGTATAATAGTCTTATGTATTTATATATGATTCTGCTTACATACGCAGCTTTAGAGATCGATGAGATGGTTTTAATCGGAATAGGTATCCTGGCTGTAATTGCTTTAGCTTTTGGATTGAAACCTCCCTCTATCGAGAAAATTGCCGAAGAAGCCGCTAAAGAGGAAGCAAAGAAGTTGAGTCAATTAAGTTTTGATCAATTAGATGAGCTGGGTAAAAAAGAACCCTCTAAGAAAATAGTTTATAAAGGTAAAGAACTGATAAGAGATATAAGGAACACCATCACAGGATATACTATGAGTGAAGACCCGCATTTACTCTTGACTGTCGAAGTCGGCATAAAAGACAGCAAAGAAAGTATTTTTAAATCGGAATTGTTTAAGAAAAAGAAAAAAACTAAGGCTGAATAAACATATTCTTCAAGCCAGTAAAATAAAAGCCTAATCTTTATTAAGATTAGGGTTTTTTTAATATATCTTGCCTGTAAGTATCCCTTCAATTAAAGATTGGTTGAAACATCAGCGTATTAGCCGTATAATTATAAGATTTACCCCGTTAGAGAAAGCCACCGATTTCAATCGGTGGTCATTACCGATTGAAGCTGAGGGTGGTTCAATGCCACCGTCAGCGCATCCCGTTAGAGAACAGGGTTCTCTAACGGGGTTTACATACTAAACCTGGATAGAAAGGAAGGTAAATTTATGGATAATTATATCGATATTTCACCGGATAAGGCTTATCAATTGATAGGCCATGGCCCGGTCGTATTGGTCTCTACGAAATCCGAAGGGTCTGAGCCTGAGTATGACGTTACGCCGATAGCCTGGCATTGTCCTGTTCACAAGTCGCCTACAAGAGTTTTGATTGTAGTCGGTAAACGCCACAAGACTCATGAGAATTTGATTAGCCGGAATGAATTTATATTGAACATCCCCAATAAATCAGCGGCGGGCTTGGTTAGAAAAACCGGTTCTGTATCGGCAAGAGAAGTAGATAAATTCAAAGAATTTAATATTGATAGTAAGCCCGGTAAAGAAATTGACGCTAAAATTGTTTCAGGGTGCATAGGATGGCTGGAATGTAAAGTAATAGAAAAGATGCAGACAGGAGAAGTAGGTCTGATTATAGGCGAGTGCGTATATGCTGCCGTAGATAAATCAGCATATAATGAACGCTTAATCGTAGAAAAACCCAGCGGCAAGACTATACACCATCTGGGGAATAGGATATTTTGTATACCTTCGGATGAACTGGATATAAGTTAGAAAGGAGGCTTATGGATTTTTTTGAAGTGGTAAAGAAAAGAGCTAGTGTTAGAGAATACAGCGATAAAACGATTCCGGAAGAGGCTTTAGATAAGATTGTTGATGCCGGACGCTTAGCGCCTACAGCCAGGGGGCAAGAACCTTGGGAATTTATAGTTATAACCGGTAAAGATACTTTACGGGATTTAGGCGAAATAACTGATCACGGCAAATTCCTGAAACAAGCTGCAGCTGGCATTGTGGTTTTAGCAAAAGATACTAAGTATTATTTAGAGGATGGTTCAGCTGCTACAGAAAATATTTTGTTAGCAGCGACCGGTTCAGGGTTAGGCGCTTGTTGGATAGCCGGCGATAAGAAAGCTTATGCTGAACAGATTATAAAGTATTTGAATGTACCGGCAGGATACAAGCTTGTAAGTGTGCTCGCATTGGGGTATCCTGCAGGAGAGGTTAAGCCCCATTCTAAAAGGCCGCTTTCAGAAGTAATGCATAGAGAAAAGTTCGGTAATAAAGGCTGAGGTTAAGGTTGAGGCTGAGAAAAAGATAAAACTAAACCTAAAAATGAATCCGAACCTGGGTTAAAGTTATGATTGTTTTTGAGACAGGAGGCAAAGATGGAGAGTTTGTTTACACGTATTGTAAAAGGAGAAATTCCCAGTCACAAGATCTTAGAAGATGAAGAGTTTTTAGCTTTTTTGGATATCCGGCCCATAAATCCCGGCCATACTCTGGTTATACCTAAAAAAGAAGTAGACTATTTATTTGATTTAGATGATAGTTTATTAAGCAAGATTATGGTTTTTGCTAAAAAAGCCGCAAGAATGATAGAAAAGGTAGCCGACTGTAAACGGATTGGTATGATGGTTGCCGGTTTAGAAGTCCCTCACGCCCATATCCATCTGGTCCCGATTCATCAAATTAGTGACCTGAACTTTTCTAATGCCAGGCAAGCGCCGGATGAGGAATTAGCTAAAATCGCCGATAATATTAGGGCGCATAAGGAATAGTTTAAATAGAGTAAGAATATGAAAAACATCAAATATATTATTGCTGCCGGGATATTTTTAACGGGATGCCTGGGTTTAAGTTTCAGTTCGACGAGTTTTTCTGCTCAGGCCGGAACAAAAGATAGTTTGATCTGCAGCGTCTATATTACCGGAATCGGATGTGGTAATTGCGCCGTAACAGACCCGGTTCTGTTTACCGAATTCACGAAAAAATATCCTAACTTAGTGATTATTGAATATGAGATATATAAACTGCGTGAAAGCAACCAAAAAATAGAAGAACGTTACTTTAAGACTTATTTGCCTCAGCGTAGCCCGGGGATTCCATTTATTTTACTGGGTGAAGAAAAAAACAGCGTAGGAGGGCCGGCTGTAGTTAATTTTGATAAAGTTATTGGTAAGGTTGCTTATAATGCTTGTCCTTTACCTAACGGCAGGAAGATAGGCGTTAAAGAATTGGATATAGCCGGCTTACCGGGAAAGGCTAAAATATGGACTAAAAACAGAGTTTTAATATCCGGGGAAACCGGAGACAGTGAAACCTTAAGAAAACTTATAGTTACAGATGATATTTCCGAAGCTTTAAAGGGGATTAATTTTGAAAAAGCCGAGCCGGAAGCAGTGCCTATTTCTAACGGTAAAATAGAGTTTGAGCATGCGGTTAAGGTTGATGATTGGCGTATACAGTGGAACGGAGAACCGCTAAAAGTGGCAAAAAGCTTTACCGAGATTTTAAAAACTTATAACTGGTGGATATTCGGCGGATTGGTCCTGGCAGGATTATTGGTTCTTTTCCTGCGTATGATGAAGTCCGAAGCAGATGCTCCTAAGGAGTATAGAGGCAGATTAAAGGTAAAAGCCGGGTTAGTTACCGGATCGGTATTGATTATTATGTTGCTTTTCGGGTTCTCGCAAAATTTTGACCCTGATTTTTTAAAAACCGCCGGCCAAAAAATGCCTTTGTTGTTGTTTACCGTTTTCATCGCTTTAATCGACGGGTTTAATCCGTGTAATATCTTCGTTTTAGTGTGTTTGTTAACTATACTTATTTCGGGTACAGGTTTTAAGAAACGGCTTTATATAGTTGCTTTTAGTTTTGTGGCTATGGTCTTCATAATTTATTTTTGTTTTATGGTTGCCTGGTTAAATGTATTTAAATGGATAAGTTTTGTCAATCCTCTGCGCATAGGTATAGCTATAATTGCTTTGGCTGCAGGCGCCATAAATTGTAAAGAACTATTCTTTTTTAAGAAAGGCGTCAGTTTGACTATCCAGGATGAACATCGTGGGATATTGATGGCAAGAATGCGTAAAATAAGGAACGTGATTAATAAAGGGTCGTTTCCTTTTTTGGTCGTATCCTCTATAGGGCTTGCCGGATTAGCTTCTTTAATCGAGTTGCCCTGTACGGCAGGGTTTCCGATTATCTATACCGGTATTTTAGCAAACCGGTTTTTAGAAAACAGCTTTAATTATTATTTTTATATCGGGGTATATAATTTGGTTTATGTAATGCCGTTAGTAGTAATCATAAGTATTTTCTTATATACGATGCGTACTAAACAGATTACTGAATGGCAGGTTCAGATAATAAAGTTTATCGGCGGCGTCATAATGATTATTCTGGGATTGATTCTATTAATAAATCCTCAATTAGTGGGTTTGGGTGTCCGGTAATGAAGGCTACGGTTAGTAAAGCCAAGCAGCAGGCTTTAGACCGGCAAATGCAAAAGTTAGGGGTTTCAGAAAAAGATATTGAAGAGAAGTTTGTCCGGGCCGGCGGCCGGGGTGGACAGAAGATCAATAAAACTTCAGTTTCAGTACATTTAAAACATAAACCCACAGGTATTCAAGTAAAAAGTGCCCAGAGCCGGGTTAGAGCTGTTAACCGTTTTTTGGCCCGCAGGCGGTTGGTAGATAAATTAAAGAGTAGGCTTAGTAAGGAAAAATCTGATAAACAAAAAAAGATTGAAAAGATCAGGCGTCAGAAACGTAAACGGTCTAAACGGGCAAAAGAGAAGATGTTAAAAGATAAGGCACAGCGCAGCCGGGTAAAGAAAGAGCGTTCATGGATTCCTGCTCAGGAGGATTTAGGTTGATAAGGATCAAAGAATAACCCTATATATACCATTTTATCGAGGAGGAGAGATGGAAAATAAGGATATACGTCAGATTAATAAGATTATTCGAGAAGCCGGCCGGAAAGCGAAAAAAGAGGTAGATAAATCTGCAGGATTAGCTTTTACGGAACCGGTAAAATGGCCGGTACAATGCCTTGTGGGGCCGGGATTAGAAGGAGCTATAGCTTGTGAGAGTAAGATAGGATATGTAAACGGAGCAAAAGGTGAATTAAGTTATCGCGGATATGATATTTTCGATTTAGCTGCTAATTCTTCCTTTGAAGAGGTTTCCTATCTTTTAATTCATGGTAAATTACCTGCAGGAAAACAACTTAAGCATTTTAAAGATGAACTTGCAGATTCGCGCAGAATACCTAAAACGATTAAACTGTTTATGGGGTTTCCGATCGAAGAAATGAACGCTATGGCGGCACTCAGGTTAGGGACAAATATGATGCGCCAGGAGTATACTTATGTAGATAGAGAAGCATACCGTACGGATTTATGGACTAAAGTAAGTGCAGACGAAGATTCTATACCTATGGAGCAATATCCTCGCGGAGAAGCACGGGCTATTTATGAATTAAAGCGGGGCGCGGGGGTAATAAGGCCTAAAACAGTTGCGGCAAATCTGTTTGCTCTGGTAGGGTATAAACCCTGTTATCATTTAATCGGCGGTGTAGCTTCTATTGCCGGAGCCGGGTCCAGGCTGCGGGGTGCGAAATTACCGCTTGATTCCGACCCTGAACTTTCCCATGCGGGAAACCTTATTTATATGATTACCGGCCGAAAACCGACTCCCGTTGAAGAGAGAATCATGGATGTATCTTTAATTTTACATGCCGATCATGGTATGAACGCTAGTACTTTTGCTACTTTAGTCGTTGCTTCGACTTTATCGGATATGTATTTTGCCGTGGGTTCTGGGATAGCAGCCTTGAACGGGCCGTTACACGGTGGCGCGAATGCGCAGGTTTTGGATATGTTACATCAGATAGGAGACCCTAAACACGTAAAATCATGGTTTAAAAAAGCCAGTAAAGAAAAACGTAAGATTATGGGTTTCGGCCATAGAGTATATAAAGCGTATGACCCCCGGGCCCGGGTGTTAGGGCCGTTAGCCGAATATCTTGTATCTTGTCAGGATAATAAAGAGGCTAAAAAACTGTTAAAAACCGCAAAAAAATTAGAAGAAGAAGTTGTTTCAACTTTAGGGGTAAAAAAACGTATATTCCCGAATGTTGATTTTTTTTCCGGAATAGTTTATTCTTGTTTGGGTATTCCGGCAGAAAATTTTACTCCAATTTTTGCCGTAAGCCGGGTTTCCGGCTGGACTTCGCGGGTTTTAGAGTATCTGGAAAAGAACCGGATATTCAGGCCCAGAGCTGTTTATGTGGGAGAGTTTGGCAAGAAGTATATACCTGTTGATAAACGTAAAGGCTTAACATAGGCAACAATAGGGTAGTAGGTGTATGAAAGGAAAGATTTTTTTTGTTACAATTTTGGTATTTGTCTTGAGTGCTGGCCTACAAGCTCAAAATACGGGTTTCGATAAGGCTTATTTAGATCAGAAATATTTAGGTTTGTCCCGGTACGAACTTTTTACGCACTTTACTAAAAACCAGGAGAGGACTTATCGCACAGAAGAGAATGAAGAGTGGCTGACTTTTGACCTGCCCGAAAGAAGTACAGGCTCAGCAGATATCGTTACTTTCCATCTGCAAAATGGCATAGTAGCCGGCTTAGGCCTCAACGATAGAAACGAAGTGGTAAAAGAATACCTAAGTGAGTTTGCTTCAAAGGCATTCATACAAAAATATAGCAAGATTTACCGTGCTATTGAAAATGTACTTACGGTTTTGCCTCAAGAAGTTTTCCTGGCGGTTACCGAAAGAGATTATCCGGTATTATTTACGGAATATTATTATACAGGTACCGGCCGGATAGCTAATTCTTCTGATACCATAGTATTTGAATATGACCCTCCGACTTTTACTAAAGGGTTTTGGCTGATAAAGTTGAGCGCCGAATTGGAAGAAGCCGAGGATATAGGGGCTATTGAAGGAGTTGTAGCCCATGAGTTAGCACATCGTGTTTTGAAACATAGCCATGAAAGTTATTCACCGGAAATGGAAGTAAAGGCGGATAGTTTAGTTAATAAATGGGGTTTAGATGATGAATTGGCGAAAGCCAAAACAATATTCGGAAATAATGCGTATGAATAGGTTTAAAAGAGTATTAGTCGTAGGCAGTTGGGCGAAAGAACATATCACAATAGAGAATATAAAGCAAGCCGGCGGTATAAAGGTATTTAGTT
>CAZBZJ010000018.1:0-12714 GCA_964496355.1 uncultured Planctomycetia bacterium
TATTACTACTGTGTCTGAACAAGCTCGTAAAGAAGATACCATTTATGATAAAGACACATTAGAGTATGTAATCCGGGATTTAAAAGGACGCAGTTCTTTAGGCAGGCGTGTGGCTGCATTTCACGCCGGCCGTTTAGCTCAAACGGTTTTACCTGAAGAGTTTGATGAACAGTGGCAGCAAATAATTGAGTTGGCTTTAAAACGGACGAAAGACAGTAAATTCTACGTTAGGGCAAATTGTATTAAAGCGTTAGGTTGTATTTACGGCATCTTGAAAGGAATAGAGATGAAGGCCTTTTCGGGAAGGCAGGTTGGTTTTCAGGAACAGAAAACGGATTATATGGAATTATACGAAAAGACAGAGGATTTACAAGGGCAGATAGTCAGCCAGATATTATTGGCGTGTAGTGATTTAAGTGATGAGGTTGTCTCTGCTGCTAATGCAGCTATTTCCCGCAACGGAATTGATATAGCTAAGGAGCTCAGGCAGAAAATTCAAAATATTGAGTGGGAAGAAGTCAGTAGTTCAGATACTGTTTTAGCACTCGATACCGGGCAGGCTGTGATCGATGATATTCGCGTTGTTGATGAGATTTTAGAGAGAGTTACCGGGCAGGAAGAACGGTACGATTTTGCAGAATTGTATATTGCGCTTGCTAATATTAGAGCTTACCGCGGTGACGAAGAAGGGGCAAAGAAAGCATTGGTAGCAGTAGAACATTGTTTGACAAAAGGGTTATGGTGGTCTGGTATATTGGCCCTTTCTAAAAGGTTAATGTTAGGAAAGGCTTTTGAGCGTTCCGGTGATTATCCCAAAGCTATTGATACCTACCTAATCTTACTCAGCCCTGAGCGTTGCAGGGAGAGCTGTTCTCAACCTTCGTTAGTATTGGGGGTTCCCGGTATCGCCGGAATTCGCAATCAAGCCATTGAGGCTATTTTGAATATTTACGCTCCTTTTAGCACCGGTGCAAACACTATTATTGCTGATGGGGTGAATAAGTTAACCGAAGATATTAAAAGAGGGAACCGTTCAAACCTTTTATCTGAAGCCTATCCTCTGGTTGGATTTCTTATGAGCGGTGCCGATAGGCTTTTTAAAGGCATTGATAGTAATGTAGTAGAAGATATACAGCGTGGATGGGATGAAGATATGGCGGATAAGCCGGAGATTTTAAAGGTGTATCAAGAAACCCGCAGAAAACTGATACAACGGTTAGAAGAGGTGTTAAATAGTATCAAAGAGGATAGGTTAGCGCCTTATACAGAGAAATTAAACCCGGACGCAGTAATTGATAGAATGGAAACTACTTTATGGGGAGATTTCCTCTATTTATCGGATTTGGGGCGTTCTTCAAATCCTTATATACCGCTTTTACTTCTTTACGGAACCGGCATGTTAGAGAGTTTAGACAGTAATATGATTATAGATGGCCTGATAGATATATTAAAGCGAAAGACAACTCAGGCTCAAACACGTTCAAAGGCATCCGTTGAGCAAGAAGATGCACAACTCTGTTTTCTGCTTTTTCATGCTTTAGGTATCTTGGGAACAGAAAAGTATGTTCAAATTAACCGGGCTGTAGAGGAGATACTCAAGCAACAGGCTTTGACAGATGATAGTGGCGAGAAACTGCCTGATGTTCAGATCGAAGCTATGCTTGAGTCTAAAAAAGGCCCTTGCGCAGAGTTGGATAACGAACAAAGAGAGTGGCTGATTAACTTTTTTAGAGAATGTAAAATCATCAACGGCAGAGATACAGGCGCGCCTGTAGAAAGTGATGATACAGGTGCGGATTATACTCAGGCAGATGAAGGGCTATTATTGGGAATGCCTTTACTGTTAGGTTTTTTTCAAGATACCTGCAGGATTTCCATATCAGCGGCATTGGTGTTAGGTTTAGGCATAATCGGATGGCTGGCTTTGGTTAAAATATTTAACTATGAAGAGAAGTTTAAGCCTTCTGGATTAATGAAGTTAGTGCAGATGCCGGAGAATTCAGGTTACCAACCAGGTGAAAAAATACTCTTTGCGGGGTGCCATACCTGGGTTGACCAGACACCCAATAAAAAAGAGGCTCAGGCTATTGCCGGATTAGTAGAAAAAATAAAAGGGTTGGTTATCAGAGCCGCAGGTTATTACGAGAGTGAGTGCGGAAAGAGTGCTGTAGTAGCTATGCTTTCCTATTATACCAGTAAGGCAACTAATCCTGAGCCTGCGGCGCATATGCAGGCATTATTGGCAGAAAGGGTTGTAAGGGAATTGAATCAAGAACGGCCGGATATAGTTATTGTCGGCGGTAATGGTTGCGTGCAGTTTGATACGCTTATTTCTGAAGGTACATATAATTCTAAAACAAAGGCAGGTTCTATCCCCGAAGGTTTCCCGCCGAATGTATTGGTATTTCCGAACTTAGTGTCGTTACACAATGCTTTGGGGTTAGCCGGTTTCTTGGAAAAACATTCCGGGCGAAAACAGGATGCAAGTTTAGTTAAAATCTATTTAACACAGGAAGTTGCCAGAGCTTGTGAACGACAGGCGCGGATTGTGATTAGCGAAGCTGAAAACCCGGATGTTTTAAAAGCAGTAGAACGGTTTATCGGCGAAAAAATAGGCCGGGTTGCACTCGTAGGCAATGTTGATGCTATTAGAGCTGCAGTTAGAGAAGCTGAAGTAGATATACGGGGTGTTGATATTGAAGATCCAGACAAAAACCTTGAAAAAATCGACACATTTGCCCGTATATTCTGCCAGAATCAAGGCCGGGATTTTGAAGATCCCAAAATGGTGGGTATGGCGAGAAGAGTTATAAGCAGAAAAGGGAGAGTTTTAAACCTTTTTTATAGTGCTGGTTTGGCAGCTTCAGGCGAAGCTGATTGTTTAGTCGCCGGCAAAGTATTTGATTCCGAAGATGTATTTATGGCTATTAAGACTTTAATCGGCACTGAACCGGAGATTGATTCTTTATCAGCAGGATTTTTGATGTGTGCTCCTTATTCAGATGTGGGGATTCAAGGGATGGTGATGGTTTCTGATATTGCCAGTATAATCGAGCCTAAAGACGCTAAAGAACTTTCCGACATAGCCGTAAATTCTGCAGAAGATTTTAACCGCCTGGTTAGTCCGGATATTAAAGTAGCTTTTATAATCGGCGGCGGTATAGAGAGCAGTAAGGTAACTGAGGCTATAGAAATTACGCGAGAAGCCTTAGGGGGTAGATTTAAAGTTGCCGGGCCTATGGGCTTGGATGAAGCTTTGTTATACGGTTATAACGTTTTTATATTTAATGATTTAAGTTCAGGAAATATAGGCTATAAGATGCTGCAGAGGATGTGCGGGTTTTCAGCTTTAGCTATAGTTACCGGCGGAAGCCTTAAACCGGCTTTTGATATGTCACGCGGTGCCGGAGCAGATGAGATTTATACGAGTATGGTTTTAGCTTGCGCACAGGCAGAGAGAAGAAGCGGTGCTGACGAGCAGGCGATGGCGTTCGGTATGCCGCTGGCATTTACCGGGGCTGAGTGGCTGGTTATTGCTGTATTGTTGGGATTAGTACTGGGATTGGTTTTCAAGGCTTCTGTGGGTATGGTCAAACCCCAATTGCCGGATGGGAATAATCCAGAAACTATGTCTGAAAAAGGTAAGGCACTACGACAAGAATATTTGCAACATATTAGGATGGCAAGGGAATTAGCATATCAGTCAGATTTTAGGTTTATGAATCATTTAAGGCAAGCTGCGGAGTGCCTCAAAGGGTACATCGATGAATTAGGAGATTTACGCGATGCGCAGGTAAGAATGTTTATAAGAACAACCGATAGTATCGCAGAGATATTTTCTAAGGTAGCATCGGAAAAGAAAATAGATATCCCTTTAACTATAGAACCGCGGTTGGCCGGAATAAAAGCAAGTATAGAAGAAAGTCCAGTTGATGATTCTTTAGAGACAGGCGCCTCAGGAGTATTATTGCCGGAAATTCCCGGAACAACGCCTGCCGCAAGGACTGGATATCAAAGGACTTACGCTGACCTGATGGATATGCAGCCGCAGGCACCGCGAGCGCCGCCGGCGGAATCCGGGAACTCAAAAAGATCTTCGACTCTCCCCCATAAAATTAAATTATCTTACGGACAATCCCGAGAAATCAGGCTTAGAGAAAAAGAACAAATAGAATTCCTCGGTGCTTCTATTAAGGTTATCTGGTTTGGTATAAGGGATAGCCATAAAATTGATGGTAAGTGTTGTGTCGTTACTTTCTATGTGAAAATTCCTCCCAGAATGCACTATCTCAGGGGAGATTTGAAAACAAGGTCTAGGCCTGAAAACTTTCCATATTGGACGCGAAAAGAAATAACCAGATTTACCGATGAAGAAAACTCAAAGATAATAAAATTTACTGACAGTAAAAAGCATACAATTATGCTTTATGTGGATGGTATAGATTCTGAAGGGTTACTAAAATTAGCGATACGGAATATGTCAAATGGTAATGACGATGCGGCCGAGATATATTACGGCCGGCCTGATACTGTTTCGGATGACGATAGTTTAGAAGGGCAGGTGAGGTTAGCAGTTTTGCCGTTGGTGTTAGGTTTAGAGGCTGGCTGGGTATCTTTGCTGGCAGTCTTGGCGGTTTTGTGTGTGATAGGTATGGTTAAGAAGAAAGCTGAATTGCCGAGTGCAGGCAATTTATCCGGAAAAGGCAAATATCGACAAATCAAGGCGGCATTTATGACATTACAGCCAGGGGTGGCAGGCCAATTGGTTAATCAGTTTATCCCGTTAGAGAAAGCCACCGACAAAACCGGTGGTAGTTATCCAGGCGAAGACGGTGGTTTACCGCCGAGCAATACCGTTAGAGAACGTAGTCCTCTAACGGGGTTTACCCCTGAACCGCAAACCTGGGCTTATAATGACGGGTTTGGGTTTGGAAGTATCGTAGATTTTAAGGGAGTTCCTGTTATAGTTGCTGATGTAGCTCCTGTGGGGTTAAGTGATATTACCGGCCGTATTGAAGAGTTAGTAGAACGCGGAGTAGAGGTTATTATTTATTTTGACCCGGCTATTCATGCTGTAGGAAATTTAATTAATCCCGGCGATATCATTGTAAGTAGTTTTGCCAGCAAATTTATCGGCGAGCGAAAGCCTTGGAATATAGCTCATGTAAAATCGGACTCTGAAATTACAGAATCCCTAATCACTCAGGCAGAGCGAAAAGGTATTAAATGTCATAAAGGCGGCACGATGCAGCCGAACAATGTTTTCCGAGACCTCTACGGCAGTCGGTATTTTAATCATTCGCCCGCAATAGGAGATATATTTCTACAAAGCCGGCGGTATGGTATACGTATAGGTGCTATTTTCTCGGTTTATTCGGTGTTTGACGGCCGTCAGATACGGGAACTTCCGGAAAAATCAGCTAAAAATTTGAACCAGAAATTATTTTCTGCGGTTAGCAGGGCAATGGAAAAACTCATTGTTTCTGAAAGGGGAGAAAAAAAGGATCAGCCGTCTCCGGATACAGAAGCACAGGGTTTATTTGTAGCTTTGCCGCTGGCTTTGACTTTCAGTGAAGGGTTAGGTTTACTGGCGGGGTTCGTGGCTCTGCTGGCGCCGATTTTGCTGGTGGGGTTGGTTATTAGAGATTCCCGAAGAGGTCATCTAATGCGAAAGCCGTCATTTTCTACGATAGCTAATTTTTTGTCTAAATCTTCCTGGGAGAATTTCTGGAGAAAATCTTTTAGGGCGTTAATAATAACTGGGGCACTCGGCGGATTGATTTTAATGCGGATAATTCCTGAATATTCTTCCGGCGGATATGCTAATATATTAGCGAAATGTTGGTCGTGGGTCAGTATTATTCTTTTTTCTTTCTTAGCTATTTGGGCTATTTCTTCATCTTTAAGGCCCCGCCGGGCAGGTAAAATATCATATCCGGCAGATTTTAAAAAATCGCTGACTTGCCGGCGGATATTTTCGTCAATTAAAAACCGCATATTAGGTAACTTTGACAAAAGGGATATATTCTCCCGTTTTAATGACTTCTGCAGCATAATGCAGAGCAGCTTGGATATGTTTTTTAGTCAATTGAGGATAGGCATTTTTAATTATTGCCTCGGGCGTTTCCCCGGCCTCGAGCATCTCGAGCACCAGATACACCATAATGCGCGTTCTTTTAAAACACGCTTGGCCGTGGCATACCTGAGGGTCAACGGTTATATAATCAGTATAATTTATCATTTTACCCGCCTCCTTTTTAAGCGTTTAGATAATACTATATTTTCTGGTGTAAGTCAAGGTTCTGATTCCCAAGCCGTTCAGACTGTAAGGGCTGGTTTTTGCATGCCGGCAATGGTTGCCGGTATACCGCTGGCTTTGACTTTCAGTGAAGGGTTAGGTTTATTGGCGGGGAGAGAACACATAAGATTCATTTCTGCGAAACTCTGTTCTGCCTTTAATAGGGTTTTTCTTTCGAGCCAAAGAGAAGACGGCGCCAATATCGCTTCCGGGAACTGGACTGAGGCTCAGCATGGGAATAAGCCGCAAAACTATCCCGGGACAATACCTGTTAAAAGAATCAGGGGTATCGATGGAATAGAGATAAAAATTGATTATAAAAACGGTATGCCGGTTGTAGATAGAAACGTATTAAACAACTTTTCCGGTGAACAAAAATCCTGCCTTTCTTCTAAGATAGATGTTCTCGAATTAGCCCTGCGAAACTATTATGAGTGGAAGGCTCATACAGAGCACGCGCCGCCGGTTGAAGTGCTTAAGATTGTTTTATGTACCAGAACCCCGTCTTCTCAAAATAACCTGCCCGAAACAAGGACTCTTGCCGGCCAGATAGTTAAAGGGAAAATTTATATACCTTTTGCCAGCCTCAGGCAGGCTAAACAGGAATTTTCCGATGATGTTGTACGGCATGAGGCCGAAGAATTAACCGGTTCTCACCAATCTGCCTGTCAGGCAAGCTCAAATTATTTTTCTCAACATCCTGAAAAGCTGGAGCGTTTCATAGGTTATGTCAGAGATCTGGAAATTGAGTTAGAAGAAGATTACCGCGATATAATCTTTGAACAGGCGTTAAATGCACTTGGCCGTATATATGGTGATTTGATTATCAATGCTTTAATCTGGCTCGGGCATACTGATACTGCCTGCCGTGCAGAAGATATTTATAGAGATAGAAAATACAGTTCAAAAACCCGGGCTCAAGCTCTGCTTGTCTTTTCACAGACTGCTCATATCAAAAGCGCTGTTACTCTATTGCTGCGTATACTTACGGCTAAGTTGAAAGATGCGCAGATTGCCGAAGCCGCGGTAAGAGGTTTGGAAAGAGGTTTAATTTTCCGATACAGAACCGAGGATATCGTTAAGGCTTATATACGTACCTATAATAACTTTACTGATTCGAATGTGCGGCTTCGTATAGTAAAAGCTTTTATGGATGTCAAAATATGCACTCCGGAAGTAGAAGAATTTTTAAAAGAGATTATACGGGAAAAGAGGGGAAAAATTGCAAGATGGGCTTGGATTTCTTTACATAATATTACTGTACCGGTTATTTGCGCAGGTAACTGGATAGACAGGAGGCTGGCAGGTGTAGAGAGAGTATCTGATGCGCCTGTTCTCTTAGATAAACCGTATTTAGCTGTATTTGACGCGCACGGTACTTTATTCAAACCTAACTGGCAGGATATTATTATCAGAGTTTATGAACATATTAACAGCACCAAACCCTCTGATGAATGGGTGAAGAAAAGTGTGGTTAATAAAGCTTGTAGAACGGTTCTTGCGGCATTGATTAATGCCGGTAATGGTGCTCTTTCGCAAGATGATGCGTTACGCCTTATCACTCAAAAGCGGCAGAATGTTTATGGTGATGTGCCTGAAGTAATGCCGGGAGCTTTGGATTTTGTTAAGGCGCTTGTTGAAAGGGGTGTTCCGGTTGTAATAGTCAGCGGTGCTGAAAGGCAGATACTTCTTCATCAGCTTAGACAAGCCGGATTTTTAGAATATATTTCCGAAAATAATATTTATGGATGCAATTCAATCCGGAGAGACGGCTATAACCGTCTAGAGGTCATTGAACAGGTGCAGAAAAGGTTCCCTAACCACAGGATTGCCCTGTTTGACGATTGGACAGAAGGTATACCTAAGGTAAAAGAACTGGGTGGTATATGTTTTGGTTTACCTCAGGGCAGATACGCGGAGTTCGTATATAACCGTAACAGGTTAAGAGAAACCGGTGCGGATTTTATCCTGCGCGGATGGGAACAGTGGAAAGCTGTTTTGGATATGTTCTGCTGGGTAGAAGTTAAACCTGCAGATATTACCTGTCCTCGGATTGACTGGCCGAAAATATTCAAGAACCGCAATCCTATATATGTAGAGATAGGGTGCGGCAGGAGTAAATGGATAGTAAGGCAGGCTGAAAATAATCCTGATATAAACTATGTAGCAATAGAATTAAATACCGATGAAGGCAGGCCGGTGCTTCAAGCTCAATTACCTAATTTAAAAATAATCTATGGAAACGCAAAATCGTTGATAGATGAAGTGTTTTACGAAGGCCAGATAAACAGGATTTATTTTAATTTTCCTGATTCGCATTTACTTGGCAGGAATTCATTAGAGTTTATTGAACGTCTTTTACGCGTTTTAAATGAAAAAGGCCGGATAAAGATTACTACAGATGATATAAGATATGCCGAAGAAGATGTCATGCCTTTATTGAAAAATATTAATGGCAAAGTTGATATATACAGAGGCACTGAATCAGAGAAGCCTGAAGATATGCCTTTATATTCGGTTTCCGGAGGATTCCTGGCAAAAATTTATCTTGTTGTCAGGCCGGCTGTCAGCGAAAGTAAGGCTGAAGGATTTCAAGGTGCGCCGATTACAGCCGATAAATTGTATGCTGCGGCCTGTAGAAATCAATCCGGGTATATAGCCGGCAAAGTAACAGGTATTATAACCGAAAAAGCTTACAGTTTGCAGGCGAGGATAGAAAATCAACTCGTGGTTTATAGGAATAATATAGTTAACAAACCTGCTGGTACAGTGCTTCTGCCGGTATATGAAATTAAAGAAATTCCTGAAGATTATAGAGTTCCTTTAGCAGAGTCTTTGGAAAGATGGCTTGAATTTGTTGAGCCGGCTGTTAACCATTCGGGATTTATGCAACAGGTAAGTAAGGAATTAAAAAATAACAAACATAAACCATACCGCAGGCTCTATCTGGCTTTGAGTGTTCCTGAGGTTAATGGTAAAGACAAGGTTGCAGTAGAAGGGATTGTAGAGGTTCAATCCAGAAGTGCGCAGGTTATCGTAACTTTATGGGAGATAAATCCCGAAAACAGGGACCCGGTTTTAGAATACCAGAGATACTATGATATGCCGCCGCCGGAATCCATAAAAAAACAACAACGAAAACTATCCGGTGTCGGACGGCAGCTTCTGGCATATGCAGTTTATAGAGAATTAATGGCTGGCAAAATAAATATAGAATTTCGCCTTAATGCCGATTATGTATTAGCCATAGAAGGGTTAAGGCCGCATTTTTCTTACTGCAGAGATTTCTTAATGAATTATCTTGCTGAACGACAAAAAACGACTCTCGCTATTTTAAAGAGTGCTGTGAAGATGAAAGATAAAGAGGCTGCGAGGATACTATTATTAGCCAATGAGGATTTTGGGCTGCCGGCGGATACGGAACACGGTTTCTTACCTGTATTAGCGGTATTTGGCGCTATGGATATAAGCTTTATTATAGCTGGTTTAGCTATATTGATTCCTTTCTTGATGGTTTTCGCTATGGTTAGGCCGTCAGCGGATATAAACAGTAACCGCCGGTATAAAGACAGTTTTTATAAGGACGAGCCGTTGATAAAGTACTGGCTATTACAATTAATCGGCTGGAATTTGCGATTGATCGAGTTAAGGAACGAAAGAGTCAGGACAGAAGCTCCTGAGCAAAAAGAAAAAATTGAATCAGAGACGGCCGGGATCGCTTCTTCTCTGGACGGGATGTTGAAAGACGGACAGAACTGGCACAGGAAATATCCGAAATCAGCTACAGATAACAAGAATTTAAGGCAGGAAGCCAGAAAACATATCGTAACTGCCGTTAAGAGTTTACAAAATAGTAACGAACCGGCTGCTAATGCTTCGCTTTGTGCCGCAATTGCCAGATTGGGCAGAGAGCTTTCGGCTTTAATGATAAATAGATATAGAAACCGGCCGCGCCGGCGTAAGAGAGTATACCGGGATGAAACAGAGGGGGTATATAAAGTTTTTAGAGGCCATTACCGTAAGCACCCGGTATATGGCAAGGATCGAAAAGAAAGAGTTATGTTTCGTGTGCCCCGTTATGATAAGTTCAGGCTATTCTATGATATCTTTTCTTCGGTTGATGAACAGTTTGGCCGCCAGATAACCGAGATGAACTGGATTAAGGAAGTTTCCGGCCGGATAGACCAGGTTATGGCTGAATTAAGAAGTTCTGGATACAGAGTTACAGAAGGCCGGATTGAGGAAATTATTACTTTCGTTGCCGAAATACTGGAGATGTTAGAAAGAACCATTGTTTTTGAAAAGGATATTACCAGGTCGGCTTTGAATGCTTTTAAGGTACAGTTGGAATTCTCTCTGCAAGTTCATACGGATGAGAGAAAATCTGTTATTAGAAGTGCCGGCAATATTCTGCAGGTAGCCCATTCATATTTTCAGGCGAGAATAGAACAGATCCGGCATATAATAAGTTCTACCCGAAAGGGATTATTAGAACAGATAAGGACTGAAGTCTCTCAACGAAACCAGGATGTTATAAAGAGAGCAAATGGTATTTCGATAGCTCTTGGTGATAATAGAATCAGAAAAGCTGAAGAAGGTATTAATGAATTTCTTAAAGATAAACGGGCTAATCAATATTTCTGGGAACCGGAATTTACCGGGATGTACGGTTTATTAAAGCTGGCATTAAAGAGGATTGGGGAATACAAACAAATAAATGTAAGATCAGCAAGGTTGAGAGAAGAAATACAGAATAAAAAGATGGCGGGAATAAAAACACTTATAAACATCGTAAAAAAGAAAGGCGAGGATGCCCGGGTTTTAGGAAATTATGTGGGTCTGTGTATAGACCGGTTTGTTTCGTCCAATATGGGCGATGAGCCGGGATTGGTTTTAGAAGAGGTATTTGAAGATGTTTACCGGCAATTTTTACAAGATTCAGGCTTATTAAGAGGCCCGCCTTATACGAAAGAAGATATTGATGAAGCCCGGTTACGGTATGCTAAGTTTTACCAGGCTCTGTTCGTTTCCCGCAGGCTTAAAGATCCTCAAAAACCTTCCAAGAAAATCCGCAATCCTGCATTCTACGCTATCCAGGAGTTTGTACTTATTCAGGAGAAAAGCCAGCTAAGTAAATCTATCGAATGGGTAAAGTCTGCTCTCCGGCGTTATAAGAATACCGAAAAGGCGATGCCTGTAACGCTTAAAGCATTGAATCAACATATAAAGGATAACGCAAATATTACATTTTCTGAGCTCAGCAGGCTCCAACAAGAAAGGCTGCTCAGAGCTATCGCCGCTGATTTAGATACCTGGCCGGGGGGGATAGATACCCGGGAATTAATCCGTGCCTGCCTGCCGGAACCGGGATTTTTAGTTTTCTTAGCAAGAGGTTCAGGGGCAGAAAAATCAAGCCCGTCTATACCGCCGGCTATTTGCGCTTCTCCGACGTGTTTGCCGGCAATAGGGATATTTGGTTTCTGGGCTGATATTGATATCTTCTCGTTTTCGCAAGGGTATATTTTCGAACTGTTTTTAGGTTCGTTTTTAGCAGCTTGTCTTATTATCCTGGGTATCCGGTATATGGCAAGAAAGCTTGTACCTGAGTTTTACCATAAAACCCGGCTGATCAGAGGTGATTCTTTTAGTGAGATAGAGGAGGCTGCGGATTTTCTGTTTGGTATATCTGATGCAACACGCGCCTGGGTGCTCAGAACTTTAAAAAGAAGGCTGAATAAAACCCCGGAAATTATTGTCCGGCGCTCCTTCAAAAAAGTATCTGTTCCCGATGAAGAAGGGGAAGAAAGGCTGGAGTGGCGCCTGGTTAAGGTAGAAGAGCCCAACCCGGATTATTACCGGTTAGGCCGGTTGATAGGAAGAATAGAAGCTGAACGTAGAGCAATTGAACCTTTTCCTGACAGGCCAGAACCGCCCGGCCAGGATAATTTCTATTCTTATACTATCTTAGGGATAATGTTTATCTTTGCAAACATCTTAGAACAATCGAGCTGGCAGGATTTTACGGTGAGCGGATTATTGATTTTGGCTATAACTTTACACTGCGTAGGTGCAAGAAAACGGGCATTGAATTTAAAGGGGTTTTCTGGGGTTGTTTTCCAGAAAATTTTCCACCGGCCCGGTGGAAAATTTGGGGGGCGGTTTTTAAGAATTATCAGGCGGCAGCAGGATAAACGCCAGGCTACCTCTTCGCCGACTACGTCCTGCGGGCTTCGTCGGGCAGGCGCCGCTTCTGAAGCTTCAGAGGATGTCAGTTCTACCTCTTCCGTGGCTGGTGGGGTACTGGCGTCTTTTGGGCAAGAGGCCGTGGCTGCGACCAACGGGAGTCCCGAGCGAAGTCGAGGGAGTTGGGGCTTGGCGCCTGCTGTCCTTTTATCTGTAAATAGAGCGTTAAGGCT
>CAZBZJ010000019.1:0-946 GCA_964496355.1 uncultured Planctomycetia bacterium
CCTCTCGTCTATAGACAGATTATTCAATAATTCATCTTTAAACCTGACTTCTCCTTTGTCAGCCTTATATCCGCCTAATCCCAGGATGGTTTTTATAAGCGTGCTTTTACCGCTTCCGTTAGGGCCGAAGAGAATCATAACTTCGCCTTTGGGAATCTGCAGGCTGATATCTTTTATAATCGGTTTACCCGAGGCTGTAACCGAAAGGTTTTTTATATCTATCATCGTTTACTCCGGCATTCCTTGCATATACCATAAAAATATCCCTGTAAATCCTGGATTAAATTACCGTCAACTTCCCTTTTTTCCAAAGCCGGGCATAAAGGGATATCTACATCGAATATCTTCTTACATTCCGTACACTGAAAATGGTGGTGTTCATCTATCCTGTCTTCGAAACGGGATTTGTCAAACTCTATTCTTATTTCTCTTGCTAACCCTTTATCTTTAAAAATCTGTAAAATCGTATAGACTGTAGCAAAAGATGTAGCTGGAAACTGGTTCTTTACTATTTGGTAAATCTGCTCTGCAGTAAGGTGTTCGTTACTCTGGCGCAAGGCCTTATATACACAAAGCCTTTGAGGAGTAACCCGCATATTCTTCTCTTTTAAAACCTGCCCAGCTTCTTTCATGAAATATAAAATATACTCTTTATGTAAATCTTTGTCAAGAGCGATTTTTAAATAATAATCATTATTAACACATCCTACGCGACTCCTTCTCCAGGGTGTCCCTTTGGGGAACGTCCCCAAAGGGACGCCCTGCTATAACCGGCGATATTATCACCGCATAGGTGGTAAAAAGGTGGTAAAAGTTATCCCGGAGAGTGCCCCTTAGAGGCAGTCCTTCATCCGTCGTGCCTCTTGCCGCGTAACAGGGTCTAATAGATTAAATGGTGTGTGTCACGAATTAAGTGCTGGTTATTCTTTCTCAGGTTTGACCGATA